>JAKSBO010000534.1 GCA_022361095.1 Desulfobacterales bacterium
AATGGGATTTTCAGGTTTTTGGGAAACAAGGAGCATCAGGCCGGCCCCTTCGGCAACGCTCATGCCGGCCCGCTTTTCGTCAAAAGGCCGGGCGCCTGCCGGATCAACCACCTGCAGGGACTGAAATCCAAAGCAGGTCATCCGGCACAGGCCATCGGCACCCCCGGCCAGGACGGTTTTTGCCCGGCCCGAACGGATCATCTCCAAGGCGATGGCCAGGGCTGCATTCCCCGAAGAACAGGCCGTGGACACGGTGATAACCGGGCCTGTACAGCCCACCAAATCCGCAATATCCTCTGCGACCGTACCCAGACCGTGGTATCTGAACAGTTTTGGATCAGTTTTTTGGGCTTTGAGCAGGGATTCGCAGGTCAGCATTCCCCCGGTGGTGGCGCCTAGCACAACGGCATCCGGGACCAGGCTGCATTGGGCCATGACCTGTCTTGCAGCGATCCGGGCAAGTTCGTGGGTTCTGGGGAGATTGCCTTCAATGGTTCCCGGCACCATACCCACCTTGGGAAAATCCGGCCGGTTGAGTTGAAAAAAATCCACGGAAGCCAGGCCGGATGCTCCGCGTTTAAGGGCCTTGTAAGTGTTGTCTGTTCCTGCCCCCAGGGCGGAGATGATTCCCATTGCAGCAATGTAAGCACCGGATGTCATAATTTAGCTCCTATCATCGGGAAGGAAATACCATTTCAGGACCGCCAATGAAAGTCTATTATAAAATTAGGCTTGTTTTTAGCGATTAATTCAGTGTAAGTCGTAGACAAACTTTTAATATATAATTTTTTAAATCTTAAGTTGTTATCGGCAATGGAAATTAAAGACGTCCCCCAAGACCCCGGTATTTTAGACGATTATGGCCGTGAAATATGTTATGCCGTGGATCGGAACGGAAATTACAGCCTGGCCCGAAGTATTGGATGGGATCCGAAAAATATCGCCAACAGGCAGGCATGGCAGGCCATTGAAAAAAAAATCAACAAGGCCCGTAAAGATATTCTTGACAAAAAGCTCAGTCCCATCGGGTTTTATATGGCTTGCAACCAAATGGATATCAAACTCCTTGCCCAGTATATGGGATTGTATCGCTGGCAGGTCAGGCGCCACCTTAAACCTGGTGTATTCAAAAAATTAAAACCGGGGGTACTGGAAAAGTACGCCGCATTATTCAATGTATCCGTGGAAGAGCTAAGGTCGCTGCCGGAAAAACCGGCCATGGATTGCCCCGCCTCCCAAAAAAATAAAGCGTAAAGATGAGAATTGATTTTAAACATACCCAGTCTGCCCATTGCGAATGCGGGGTTACTGCAAACCTGATCAACCATGCCGTAAAAGAGAGTGATCAACAGCTTTCAGAAGCCCTGGCGTTCGGTATCGGCCAGGGCATTTTTTTTGGATATCTGCCGTTTATCAAGGTCAATGAATTGCCGTTGACAACCTTTCGGTGCCCGGTGGGTAAAATTTTTAAACGTGTGACCCGGGCTTTGGGCATCGGCGTTAAATGGCAGAAGTTTTCAAGTGTTCCAAAAGCCATGGATGCCCTGGACAGGGCGCTTGATCAGGGCCATCCTGTGGGATGCCGGACCGGCGGGTACTGGCTGCCCTATTTTCCGCCTGCGTTGCGATTTCATTTTAACATGCACAACATTGTGGTGATCGGCAAAGCGGGGGATAACTATATCATCAGTGACCCGGTTTTCCCCGATGTTGTGGAATGCCCGTCAAAGGATCTGGCCCTTGCCCGGTTTGCCAAGGGGGCCCTGGCCCCCAAAGGCAGTATGTACCGGATCACACGGGTTCCTGAAACAATGGATGTGAAACCCGCCTTGGCTGCCGGGATCAAAGGCGCGGCCCAAAGTATGGTCAAGACCCCTGTGCCGTTTCTGGGCACCCGGGGAATCCGTTTTCTGGGAAAGCGCGTTGAAACCTGGCCCAAAAAGTTCGGCAAAGAAAAAACCGTGCTTCTTTTGGGGCAGCTTATACGGATGCAGGAAGAGATCGGTACCGGCGGCGGGGGATTTCGTTTTATGTATTCGGCATTTCTCCAGCAGGCCGCCGGGATATTGGATGACCCGCGGTTGGGCACCATGGCTGAACAGATGACGGCTTCCGGGGATCAGTGGCGCAGGTTTGCCGTCAAGGCCGCAAGGCATTGTAAGGGCAGGGCGACCCCGGATGACTCGGTTCAGGCCATGCGTGAGATCCTAAACACCTGCGCAGACATTGAAACCCGCACCTTTAAGGAACTTTTGTCCATTGCCGGCTGATGATTTCCAATCTGTTCTGAGGGTCAGCGGCCTGGGAAAACGCTATCCGGGCAGCCAAAAAGATGTCCTGTCCGACCTGAATTTACGGGTTGAAAAGGGAGAGATTTTCGGATTACTAGGGCCCAACGGTGCCGGAAAAACCACAACCATCTCCATATTGTCCACCTTAATAAAACCCACCCGGGGCAGCGTGCAGATCTGCGGTGTGGATGCCCTGGCGCATCCGTCTGAAGTCCGGCCCCTTATCAGTTTGATCCCCCAGGAAATCGCTTTGTTTTCAAAACTTACCGGCCGGGAAAATATGGGTTATTTCGGCACATTATTCGGGCTTAAAAAAGCAGATCTGGCATTAAAAATCACTGAAATCCTGGCCTTATTTGAACTGGATGCCTTTGCCGATCAGCCGATCACAAAATGTTCCGGCGGCATTCAGCGCAGGTTTAATATCGCCTGCGGGATTCTGCATGATCCGGCACTGATATTTCTGGATGAGCCCACCGTGGGCATGGATGTCCACTCCCGCAACGCATTGCTTGACCGGATTCGGCAGTTAAGCCTAAAGGGCGGCACTCTGGTCTATACGACCCATTACATGGAGGAGGCTGAAAAAATATGCTCCCGGATTTTGATCATGGATAAGGGCATCTGCCTTGCCCAGGGGCGCACCAATGACCTGATCAGCGGCACCGGCAAATGCCGTAATCTCAATGAACTGTTTTTAAAGGCCACAGGTAAATAGTTGTTCATGGAACGTTTGGCCGGCACATTGAAAAAAGAGCTGCTTTTGCTCATCCGGGACCGGATGGGCCTGGTATTGTTGTTTGTCATGCCGGCCGTGCTGGTGACCATTATCTGTCTTGTCCAGGCAAAAGTGCTGAACCCCACCACCCGTGTTTTGGTTCTTGATAACGATCAAAATGAGGTGGGGCAGATTATTTTTAAAGGCTTAAAGGACGCGGACAATATTATTGCCGTGAACGGGACGGATGTCGGCTGTGATACCGAGGCCTGCGCAAAATCCCTGGTGAATAAAGGAGAATACCAGTTCAGTATCGTCATCCCCCAAGGCTGCACGGGATTTGCCTTTGACCGGGCCCGGCTGTTTGCCCTTGGACAAAAAGGAGCCCCCGGTACCCGCACCAAACAGATCACTTTATATTTTGATCCTTCGGTCCAGGGGGGATTTCGGGCTGCGGTGTTAAGTGCTGTCTCAAAGGTGCTTTTATGCCTGGAGTATGAGATCAAGCTCAGGCAGGCTGTTTTCCCCACGGACAGGCGGCCGGGTGCAGCACCTGCTGCCCCGTGGTTTGATATTAAAGAGGCCTGGGCAAAGGAATTCGGATTTATAAAAATGCCCACATCCGTTCAGCAGAATGTGCCGGCCTGGGCCTTGTTCGGTATTTTTTTTATTTGTGTTCCCCTTGCCGGCAGTATGATTCAGGAGCGTGAAAATAAAACCCAGGACCGGTTGAAAACCATGCCTGTCCCCGGATTTATTTTGATTCTGGGAAAGATTGTCGCCTACATCTGTGTCTGCCTGATTCAGTTCTTTTTTGTCTTTTTGATCGGTAAATTTGCTTTTCCCCTTTTGGGTCTGCCCGCCTTTGCCGTAGACGGTCCGTGGATTGCCGTGCTGATTATCATTGCCGCATGTGCGGTGGCCGCTGCAAATTACGGCATCATGCTCGGCCAGGTTGCAGGCTCCTATGAGCAGGCCCTTGTCATTGGCCCCACAACCATTGTGATTGCCGCAGCGCTTGGCGGTATCATCGTCCCTGTATATCTGATGCCGGGACCCATGCAGGTGATCAGTAATTTATCTCCCCTGGCCTGGGCTTTGGACGCATTCTACGACATCCTTTTGCGGGGAAAACAGATCAATGATGTTTTGCCTGAAGCAGGTTGCCTGGTTCTCTTTGGCGCGGCTGCTTCAGGGATTTCCCATATCTCTTTTAAATACAAAAAATAAGGTAACATGTAATGCTGGAAAAAGAACTGCTAACAACCATTGTCGAATTATGTAATGTCCAGGAAGATGTGCCGGAGGACCTGCCAATGGACGCCCCTTTAGTGGGCCCGGACTCCCTGTTTGGCCTGGACTCACTGGATGCTGTGGAAATTGTCGTCATGGTCCAGGATGTTTATGGTGTCCGCATCGACACCCAGGACCAGGCACGTGAAATTTTATCAACCGTTAAATCCCTTGCCGATTATATCCGAGCAAAAGGCGGGCATTAAATCTGTTTCGGGCTGCCGGGCGCTTTTGCGACCAGACACAAAAGGCCTGCCAGGATCCGGATAGGGGTAACGGAGCAAAGAGATTAATGTCCGCTATTTTGACCATGGTCTGTTTTGGCCGTTGTACATAATGTTTCCATGATGTTTCCATGTCCTGCCCGGTGGTTGAAATTGGACGCAAAAACGTGGTAGCTTAAGACCCACACTTTTTCGCACCTGCTAAACATATGCTGACGCGCTTTTTTCTTCTCCGATTACACCATAACCCAGAGGATAAATTTGAAAAATATCTTTTATTTTCCAAATAGAGTACTGTTAATCGCGCTGATTTCCATCATGGGACATGCCGGTCTCCATGCAGAGGCTGCGTTTGGAAAACAGCCCCGTGATCTGCTCTTTTTTTCCACCCAGTTGACCCCTTTTGACGAGGCGGAGAAAATGCGCACCATCCTGTTAAAAGGGTTTGAAAAAAAAGTGGTGTTTAAGCCCGAAGATAACAGGTTGGTTTTTGAAAAAGTGATTGCCGGTTCCGGCGGTGACCGGCCTGATCTGATCGGCGGCAGCCATGGGGACTTCATTTCCCTGAAATCCCACGGTATATTAATGGACCTGTCTTTGTTTGACCCGTTATGGGAAAAAAATAAAATCCTTGGGAAATATATTGATATGGCGAAAATTGACGATAATTTTCAGTATTATATTCCCTGGATGCAGGCAACCTATATCATGGTTGCAAATAAAAAATCGCTTTCGTTTCTGCCCAAAGGGGCGGATATCAATCATTTGTCATTCGAACAATTGTTTGCCTGGGCAAAAAATATACAAAACGCCACCGGAACAAACCGATTAGGGTTTCCCGGTGCAAAAAAAGGGTTGATGCACCGGTTTTTGCAAGGATGTCTATACCCGTCATTTACCGGTGGTATGGTCACCGGAATTGACAGCCTGGACTGCGTTGTCATGTGGCGTTATTTTAAGAGACTGTGGGGGTGCGTGAACGAATGGTCCCTTAGTTTCAGCCATATGGAGGAGCCCCTCCTGTCCGATGAGGTATGGATCGCATGGGACCATACCGCAAGGCTGATCAATGTGTTTAAATCAAGACCGGATGATTTTATTGCATTTCCTTGTCCGAGCGGGCCGAAAGGCAGGGGATTCATGGTTGTGATGGCCGGACTGGGTCTCCCCGGTTATGCGGAAAATAAACAGGCGGCAATCCAATTGATCCGGTATTTAACCCGCCCGGCAGTCCAGTCTCAAATGCCGTCCAATATCGGTTTTTTCCCGGTGGTCAATGCCGAAGGCAACATAAAAATGTCAAAAGGCATACAAAACATATACAATGCCGTTGTCAGGCAGTCGGCAAGCGGCGATGCCGTTATGGCCACGCTTCCTTCAGGGCTTGGGCGTCTGAACGAAGCGTTTAATACATCCTATCTTGTGGCGTTTTCACAGATTGTATTAAGGGGGAAAGATATCGCTTCGGTGCTGATCCGGCAGTTAAACAGGCTTGAGCATATATTTGAAATGACCGGTGCCCCCTGTTGGCCTCCCGACGGCTACAGCCCCGGGCCGTGTAAGGTCAATTTGACGGGTGAAATTTCCGGGCGCACGTCCGATGAATAAGAAAATATTCAATATTATTTTTTTTATTTTCGCCTTTTTTGGTGTCGTTGCGGTTATCGGCAGTGTGTTTGTTGTTAACATACTCCAGGAAATTGAGACCGGCCTGCCTGTGGATATCCTTGCCCAGCACCGGGGCATCACCAGCCTGATAAAGAGCCAGTCGGATTTATTAACCAGTTTGGAAAAAGTCACTGTTGATCCCTCCTTCATCCATCAGGATGAACTGACCCTGGCCCTGGATGTGGCAGACAGCACCCTGGCATCCTATGAAAAAAACGAAAATAAAAACCGGATCAGGCAAATGGAACAGATCAATCTGGAATTTAATATAATACTGGAAGAGATTGATCAACTGCTTGCGGCGTCCCCGGTGGTCAACACGGTGTCTGCCGGCCATCTGTCCACCCGTCTGGCCAACACCCTTGATATTGTCCGAAATATTTATATGCAAACAAGCCGGAATACCCATATCCTTTTATCAGGACAGGTGAAGCAGGTCGAACGGCTTCGCTTGAGTTCCCTGATCATTATTATTCTGGTTGCCGCATCTTTGTGTGCCATGGTGGTGCTGATATTGATTCAGTATAAAACCATATCCCTGCTGACGATAACCCAGACACGCCTGAGAGACGCCAAAGAAGTCGCTGAAGAAGCAACCCGGGCAAAAAGCAGCTTTCTGGCAAATATGAGTCACGAAATCCGGACCCCCATGAATGCCATTCTCGGGATGACGCATCTGGCAATGAAAACCGGGTTGACCC
>JAKSBO010000699.1 GCA_022361095.1 Desulfobacterales bacterium
TATTTGTCCTTCTACTATGGGGCCAAAATCGGGGTCCTCGGTGTGAATGGATCCGGAAAGAGTACCCTCTTGAACATCATTGCGGGGGTGGATCAAGACTACCTCGGTGAGATCACGATGTCCAAAGGCTACTCCGTCGGATTGTTAAAGCAGGAACCGGACCTGGACCCGGACAAAACCGTGAAAGAGGTCGTCGAAGAAGCACGCAAGGAACTGATCGACCTGTTGGAGGAATATGAGGCCGTCAGCAATCGTCTTGGGGAGCCAATGGAACCGGAGGAAATGGAACAATTGCTCGACAGACAGAGCACCCTCCAGGAGAAGATCGAAGCCGCTGATGGCTGGGAACTGGAGAATCACCTGGACATCGCCATGGACGCCCTCCGTTGCCCACCGCCGGACACGAAGATCCGCGTGTTGTCGGGGGGTGAAAAACGGCGTGTCGCCTTATGCCGCCTGTTGATTCAGGAGCCGGATATTTTACTCCTGGATGAGCCGACCAACCACCTCGATGCAGAATCGGTCCAATGGTTGGAACAACACCTGCAGGAATACAAAGGCACGGTGATCGCCGTCACCCATGACCGGTATTTTCTGGACAATGTGGCCGGCTGGATCCTGGAGCTCGACCGGGGCGAAGGCATTCCCTGGAAAGGCAATTATTCCTCATGGCCCGCCCAGAAACAGGAACGGCTGGCCATCGAGCAGAAATCCGAAAGCCAGCGCCAGCAGACCCTCCAGCGCGAGCTTGACTGGATCAACATGAGCCCCAAAGGCAAAAGAAGCAAATCCAAGGCAAGGATCAAGGCCTATGAAGACCTGCTCAAGGCCGATGTCAAAGAGCAGGAACAAAAGATGGAAATCTTTATCCCGCCGGGCCCCCGCCTGGGTGACAAGGTCATTGTGGCCGACCAGGTGTCCAAGGCCTATGGTGACAAACTGCTGGTGGATAAGATGAACTTTATGATCCCGCCCGGCGCCATCATCGGTGTAGTGGGCCCCAACGGTGCCGGTAAAACCACGCTGTTTAAGATGATCACCGGAAAAGAGTCCCCCGATGGCGGCAAGATCGAGCTGGGCCAAAGCGTCAAGCTTGCCTATGTGGACCAGGAACGGGACACCCTGGATCCTTCCAAAACCATCTATGAGGTGATCTCCAAAGGAAGCGACCGGCTGCTGATGGGCGGCAGGGAAATCAACGCCCGGGCCTATGTGGCCAAATTTAATTTTTCCGGCTCTGACCAGCAGAAAAAAGTTAAGGATATTTCAGGTGGTGAGCGCAACCGGGTGCATATGGCCACCATGCTGCAAAAAGAGGCGAATCTGCTGCTTTTGGACGAACCCACCAATGACCTGGATGTCAATACCATGCGGGCATTGGAGGAAGCCCTTGAAAGCTTTGCGGGATGCGCTGTGATCATCAGCCATGACCGCTGGTTTCTGGACCGTCTTGCCACCCATATCCTGGCCTTTGAAGGCGACAGCCAGACCCTGTTCTTTGAAGGCTCTTATTCAGACTATGAAAAGGATCGCAGAAAACGACTGGGGATAAAAGAGAACCAGCCCACAAGGATCAAATACCGGCAACTGACCCGGTAAAGAGTGCCCGACCGAAAACCGTAAATTCTGCCGATTACTTCCCGTTAAAATTTACGCCTGTTGTACTCAGCAAAATTTTTTAGGTTTTCGGTCAGACACTAAATAGAAATAGATTGTTCCGGCAGACAAGCAGTCCTGCCGGAACTATTTTTTTAGGCACCTATGCCATCATGAAACCATGACCACCACATCTTTACACCATGCCCGGGGCCTGATCCTGATCCATATTGCAGTTTTTCTATTCGGTTTTGCCGGGCTGTTCGGCAAATTTCTGGACTGCACACCATTGTGGATTGTTCTGGGCCGTACGGTTTTCGCAAGTCTTGCACTGATGATCTATGCAAAACTGTTTTCCGGCATCAGTCTTAAAGTGGCAACGTCAAAAGATCTGGGCTTTTTTGCCCTTCAAGGCACTTTGCTGGCCATACACTGGCTCAGCTTCTTTGCCGCCATTCAAATCTCCTCGGTGGCTGTGGGCTTGATAACCTTTTCCTGTTTTCCCTTGTTTGTCACTTTTATGGAACCCCTTTTTTTTAAAGAGCCGTTTAAAAAAGTTGACCTGATGACTGCCGTGGCCGTATTTGCCGGAATTATTCTTGTGGTGCCGGATATGAACCTTTCCAACCAAGTGACCTTAGGAAGTGTTTATGGCATATTCTCCGGGTTTACCTTTGCCGTATTGGGACTTGTCAATCGCAGGAATGCGAGGCATTGCCACCCGGTTTCAGCCGCTTTTTACCAGAATCTGTTCGCCGCTTTCAGTCTTATTATGCCCACGCTGGTTATCCGAACACCGCCACCTTCGTCCCAGGATATTTTGTTGCTTATTTTTCTTGGTGTGGTGTTCACGGCCCTTGCACATGCTTGCTTTATCACAGGACTTACCCGTATCCGGGTGCAGACAGCATCTGTAATTGCGGGCATGGAACCTGTGTACGGAATTCTATTTGCGCGTATCCTTCTTGGTGAAATACCCGATTTTTCAACCCTTGCCGGCGGGGTGTTGATTATAGGCGCGGTCGTAAGCGCCGGGCTTTTAGTGTTTGAACCAAATACGAACTGAATAGAAAAAAACCGGTATAATTCATTCGCTTTATACCGGGGCTGAGATGACAGGAACGTCAAAGACTAAAACACAAGAACTGCCACAGGTCATGGGCTATGAATTATTTAAACGCATCAAGCCTGCTGATCAAACAAAAATCCGGCAAGATCACTCATTTTATCCTGTAAAGAGAGCATCTCATCAGATGGAAACTGGCGGATCAGCTCTTCGGATTCCTTATCAAAGATCTTAACAACGATTTCATTGTTCTCTTCATCAACCGAAAAGCTCAATTTGGTTTGAATGGTCTCGGACATCTCCTGGAAAGATTCGACCACTTCTTTGACCTCTTCGGTGCTCATCTGCTGACTGTCGGTCTTGTTGGCAGATTCCTTAGTTTCCTTTGATTCGGTATTTTCAACATTTTTCTGTGCATTTTGAAGCTTATCTACAGACATCAAAGGCATTCTTTCCTGGGTGGTTTCATTTACCGTAAGCGATTTTGCGGTCATATTCATTTTTCTTGTGTCTCCTGTCTTTATAGGTTGCCGATTGAGAAGGCGGTATTTTTCTTTATTTATATTAAACCTTTAGACTAGTTTTCGGACATATTCTGAATATACTTTAATAAAAAAACACTTTTTCGATACTATTGCAAAAAAAAAATAATGATCACGGCAATTGTTAAATTTAAAGGCAGTTGCATATTCGATATCTATCCCAGCGTATCCCATGGAAAACAGAGTTGCATCATTGCAAATATCATATAGCTTTTAGCGATTAAGCTTTTAAACATAGGATTATCGCCCAGTGGCAATTATGCAATGTAAACTGAATAAATTCCTGGGCAAGGTTTGCAAAAAAGCGGTGGATATGATTTAAATTAGATCCAAATAAAAAAGGATTCCCTGAAATGTCCCCAAATGACCGAAATGCCCCGTTAACCATTGACACCACAAAAATCATTCTGGATTCAATTTCAGACGGGGTCTTTACCATTGACTACAACTGGAAGATCACCTCTTTTAACAGGGCTGCCGAAGAGATCACCGGCATCCGCCGGCAGGATGCCATCGGTTGCCATTGCTGGGATGTTTTCCGGTCCAACATGTGCGAACAAGGCTGTGCCCTGAAAAAAACAATGAATCAGGGCAAACCTTTTATATCAAGTTCCGCATATATTATTAATAACCAGCAAAAAAAAATTCCCATCACGGCTTCAACGTCCCTGCTCATTGATAAAGACGGCGAGGTTCTGGGCGGTGTGGAAACCTTCAGGGATCACTCTGTGGTGGAAGCCTTAAGAAAGGAGTTGACCGGAGGGGTCCGGGTGGGTGACATGGTGAGCAATTCCAGTGCCATGAAAAATATTTTCAATATCCTTCCCCAGATTGCCGAGAGCGATTCATCTGTTCTGATCGAAGGCGAAACAGGCACTGGAAAAGAGTTGATGGCAAAGGCCATTCACAACACCAGCCACAGGAAAAACGCGCCGTTTGTGGCCATTAACTGCGGTGCCCTGCCCGACACATTACTGGAATCGGAATTATTTGGATACAAAAAAGGGGCATTTACCCATGCACTAAAAGACAAGCCCGGCCATTTTGCCCTGGCAAACAACGGCACGATATTTCTGGATGAAATTGCAGACACAAGTCCGGCCTTTCAGGTCAGATTGCTCCGGGTGCTTCAGGAACGCGAATACACCCCCCTTGGCGGCATAACCAAAGAGCAATCAAATGTCAGGATTATTGCCGCCACCAATAAAAACCTCATCACCA
>JAKSBO010000409.1 GCA_022361095.1 Desulfobacterales bacterium
CACCCGGGAGCCGCAGAATACACAGGCCCGCTGGCTGACTGCACCGGCCAGACTCTTGGTTTCACATTCCATCTCAAAGGGCTGGCTGCCCTTCTGGTAGATCTGTTTTTCTCTCTGTTTGAGTACCGATATGGAGGTCATGTTATTTTTCCTTTACTGCTTTAATTAAGCTAAACCACTATTCTACCAGTTCAAACGCTTCTTCGGATGAGTCCCGGTCCTTGCGGTCCATGAGGACGCCCGTGATTTTTTCCAGCAGGCGCAGGCCGCCTGAATACCCGACGGAGGGGAAGTAGGAGTGGCCCACCCGGTCCAGGATGGGGAAGCCGTGCCGTACAAAGGGGATATCCTCATCCCGGGCAATATACTTGCCGTAGGTGTTGCAGATGAGCAGGTCCACCGGTTCATTCTTGATCCACTGGTGCATCAGGAACATGTCGCCGGGGCCCTTCACATTGATCTCGTCTCCGAACTTGGCCGTAATTTCCTTGATCCGTTTGGTAAAGGCTTTGCCCGGGGTCCCGGTCACGATGTGGACCGGTTTCATGCCGATGGTGACTAAAAACTCCACCAGGGGGATGAGCTGGTCCGGGTCACCTGCCAGGGCCACCTTTTTGCCGTAGAGATGGGGCTGCATGTCCGAGATCACATCCAAAAGCTGTCCGCGCTCCTGGGTAACGGAATCGGGGACACTGACGCCGGCCATCGTACGCAGGGCATCAACGAACCGGTCCGTGGCCAGAAGGCCGATGGGCAGGTCCTGGACCTGGCCGGGCACCTTGAACTGGGTGTCAAGGGCTTTGACGGCATCTGTTGCAGCCCAGGCACCCAGGCCGATGGAGCCGATACTGTCCGCGGTGCCCTTGAGTTCTTCAATGGAGACGCCGCCTTTGGGGTACATGTTAAATTTGCCGGTGAGCGGTCCGTTCACAATGCCCGAGGTGTCAGGGAAAAGGATGGATTCAACGCCCATCATCCCGGCGATTCTCTTGATTTCAGCCATATCCGAAGGTTCTACAAATCCGGGGATAAGGTTGACTTTCCCGTTGGATGTGCCGGTCTGTTCAGCCATCTGAACCGCCATGGCTTTGACCATATTGGCATACCCTGTGACATGGGAGCCCACATAGGAGGGTGTGGGGGTATGGATCACATACTTGCCGTCGGGGATGGTACCGTCTTTTTGGGCCTTTTTGACAATCTGGTTCACGTCGTCGCCGATGGTCTCGGAGAGACAGGTGGTATGAACCGCAACAATATCGGGTTCGTAGGTGGTAAACATGGTCAGCAGGGCCTGGAGCAGGTTGGCCTGGCCGCCGAATACCGATGCACCTTCGGTAAAGGAGGAGGTGGCCGCCATGATGGGCTCACGGTAATGGCGGGTCAGGGTGGACCTGTGGTAGGCGCAGCAGCCCTGGGAACCGTGGCTGTGGGGCAAACAGCCGTGGATGCCTAAAGCTGCGTACATGGCGCCGATGGGCTGGCAGGTCTTGGCCGGGTTGACTGCCAGGGCTTTTCTTTCCGTAATCTCTTTGGGGGTATGTCGAAGCAGCATAAGTTTCTCCTGTTGC
Source organism: Desulfobacterales bacterium (assembly GCA_022361095.1). Classification (GTDB taxonomy): domain Bacteria; phylum Desulfobacterota; class Desulfobacteria; order Desulfobacterales; family Desulfobacteraceae; genus Desulfobacter. The sequence goes on from JAKSBO010000409.1 coordinate 1,572, forward strand.
TTTTCTATCTTTGGTTTAACGTTTAACGATGATTCTGCTGTCTATTCGGACACTTCAGCATCTTTTTGCCACGGGGCTTCCAGGTAGTGCCAGATATTGGCGTTGAGCATGCGGTCAATCTCCTCATAAAAATTTATCGCACCTTTGAATACCGCATAGGGTCCGCCTGAATCATAGGAGTGGAGCTGCTTCATGGGGATACCGTTTTTCTGGACTGCGTATTTCTCCTTGATACCGGCACAGAAGATGTCCGGTCTGTACATTTCGATCAGGGTCTCTGTTTCGTGCTGGCTGATATCATCGATGATCAGGGAACCTTCGGTCATATCAGGCACCATGCCGTCATACTCTTTGAACGGGAAGCCCTTCTCTTCCAGGGACTTCATCTGCGCTTCGGTCTTTCTGGGGTTGTACCGGGTCTCATCGGGTTCGATCTCCAGCTCCTCGATGTTCCTGGAGTCCGCGTCAATCTTGATGTCCGGAATGACATGGCGTCCTTCGTAGTCATCCCTGTGGGCAAACTCGTATCCGGCGGAGAGCACTTTCATGCCCAGATCCCAGAACAGTTCCTGGTAGTGATGGGCCCGGGAACCGCCTACAAACATCATGGCGGTTTTACCTTCGCACCGGGGTTTGATCTCGGCGATTTTTGCTTCAACAGGCCCCATCTCCTCGGCGATAACCTTTTCCACGGTGTCGATGAGTTCCTGGTCTTCAAAATAGGCCGCTATTTTGCGCAGGCTGCTGGCCGTGGACTTGGGTCCCAGAAAGCTGACCTTTATCCAGGGAATACCGTATTTGATCTCGAGCATGTCCGCCACATAGTTAATGGATCTGTGGCACATAACCGCATTGAGGTCTGCGGTGTGGCAGTTGGCAAACTGGTCAACGGTGGAGTTGCCCGAAAAGGTGGAGACAACGCTGATGCCGCATTTTTCCAGCAGGTCGTCAATAATGAAGGCGTCGCCGCCGATGTTGTACTCACCCAGCATGTTGATCTTGAATTTGGCGTCGGAGATGGTGTCGTCCAGGCCCACAACATGGGTAAAAATGGCGTTGTTGGCAATGTGATGGCCTGCGGACTGGCTTACCCCCTTATATCCTTCACAGGAGAACCCAAATATATTGATGCCGAGTTCCGCTTTCATCTCCCTTGCCACGGCATGGATATCGTCGCCGATCAGGCCCACCGGGCAGGTGGAGAAAATGGAGATGGCCTTGGGTTTAAAAATGTCGTAGGCCTCCTGGATGGCTGCCTTGAGCTTTTTTTCCCCGCCGAAAACAATATCCTCGTCCTGCATGTCCGAGGAAAAGCAGTAGGGC
>JAKSBO010000705.1 GCA_022361095.1 Desulfobacterales bacterium
GTTATTAACACCTCATCGGCATCTAATGAATTGACCACCTTGACCACGTTGGCGGAGGTACAGCAAATATCGGAAACCGCCTTGACTGCAGCCGATGAGTTGACGTAGGTAATAACTGGGATGCCGCCAAGCTCTGCCTTGCGCTTAACCACGGCCTCGGGAGTAACCATGTCTGCCATGGGGCACCCGGCATCGGGATTGGGCATGAGTACGATTTTGTCCGGGCACAGGATGGCTGCCGTTTCAGCCATAAAGCGAACCCCGCAGCAGACAATAATGTCCGCATCCGTGTTTGAGGCTCTTATGCTCATTTCAAGTGAATCGCCGCATAGATCCGCCACGTCCTGGGTCTGGGGGGATTGGTAATTATGGGCCAGGATAATTGCCTTTTTTGCTTTGGCTAAATCCCGGATCTTCTGGTGTAGTGTAGGATTTTTAGTTTTCATCAGTCTATTTCTATAATTTCTGCCCCTGGTGGGGGGGTAAGTTTAAATATCTGTTCGTCAAATGAACCGAACCGGATATTGGTAAATATAAACTTTGTGGTATCTCCGTAAATATTTTCGGTTTCCACGACGGGAATTTCATATCCTGGAAGATCCACAATTATACGTATTTTAGCAAGCTCCGGCGTTTTCTTTTTAGGGGTCAGTTCAAGTTGCGACGCGTTTTCTCCGGATTTTCCCGGTTCAATGGTGAACGCTTCCCTGATTTTGTGAATGTCGGCCAGAAATGCGCCGCCGGAGCCGGATTGGAAGAATGGCGCCGCATTGCCAATCATCACCTGATTATTTTCAGGGCGGTAGATCCATAGTTTTTTTCCATTGGTGATGATTTCATGGTGGTCCGGACTTTGGTATGTCCATTTCATTTTTCCAGGATGGCTGAACCAGGCTTTGCCCTTGGCAATCTCAGTTACATCCAGGGCGGTCAGGCGCGTGGCCTGTTCAAAATCGGCACTGAAACTTTTATTGGCGTATTTTGCTTCGATACCGGAGACAATTTTGGCGGTTTCATGGTCAAGGGACCGGGCAGCACTGCAGGGCATGATTGTCAGTACCATGAAAATCAAAAACAGACTTGGCCATGGGGAAATAATGCGGGTCATATATTTCATTTGATTATCCATTTTACATGAAGGCCACCTCTAATAATCGCCTTTTGGCTATGATTTCGAGGCACCCTGAAGTCTTTGGTTCGCTGTTACATTTTTTCATAGTTTACTGCGGGGTCAACCCATGGCTGTTATTTGAGCAGCACATCCATGGATTTGCGCTTGTCTTCGGCATAAATTCTTCGCAGTTTCGGTTTTTCTATTTTACCGGTGGGGTTTCTGGGCACATCACCGAAAAATATTTTTTTCAGTTGCTTGTACCTGGGCAGTTTACTCTGGAAATCAAGAATATCCTGTTCGCACATCATGGTATTGGGTTTGGGGCTGATAATGCCGGCAGGGATTTCCCCTAAGCGTTCGTCCGGCACGCCGATCACCGCAATATCCCTTATTTTCTCATGTTTGAGAAAGTAATTTTCAATTTCCACAGGAAAAATGTTTTCCCCGCCATATATGATTACATCCTTTTTGCGGTCCACAAGCCAGATAAACCCGTCCTTGTCGTACCTGGCCATGTCTCCGGTAAACAACCACCCGTTTTTTATGGTTTTGGCTGTGGCTTCGGGATTTTTGTAATACTCTTTCATCATCCCGGGGCCTTTGACAATAAGCTCGCCGGTTTCGCCAAAGGGCAGCCGGCTGCCCTGCTTGTCCACAATCCGGGCTTGCCACCCGTATCCGGGAATGCCGATGGGGCCGATGCGTTCGGCGTTTTCAACGCCTAGATGAACACAGCCGGGACCTGAGGATTCGGTTAAACCGTAATTGGTGTCGTAATCCTGACCCGGGAAATGTTTGCGCCAGTTCCTGATCAGGCTTGGGGGGACAGGCTGTGCCCCGATGTGCATGAGCCGCCACTGGGAAAGGGTGTAGTCGGCGGGCTTGATCCGGCCGTCTTCAATGGCAATAAGGATGTCATGGGCCCAGGGCACCAGCAGCCACACAATGGTGCATTTCTCTTCGGAGACGGCCTCAATGATCCATTCTGACTTGACGCCGTTGAGCAGAACACATTTTCCACCCACCAGGAAAGAACCCATCCAGTGCATTTTTGCGCCGGTGTGGTAAAGCGGGGGAATGCAAAGGAATACATCGTCATGGGTTTGGCCGTGGTGGTCGTTTTCCACCTCACATGCATGCATCAACGCTTTGTGGGTGTGCAGAACCGCCTTGGGGGTACCGGTGGTGCCGGAGGTGAAATACAAAGCGGCATCGTCTTCCGGCGTTAGTTCGACATCCGGCGGCTTGAGCCCTTGTGCATCACAGATGAATTGGTTGAAAGAGCAGGCCCAGTCCGGGCAATCATTTTCCGGCCCCGTATATATCCACAATTTTACAGACCGGGATAATTCCTGCCTGATTTCTTCTATCCGGTCTATAAACTCAGGGCCGAAAATAAAAACTTTGGCTTCCGCCGTCATGGTACACAAGCGGATTTTGTCTGATTCAAACCTGAAATTTAAGGGCGCGATCCAGGCTCCGGTATACAGTACCCCGAAATAAATGGGCAGCCACGCCAGACTGTTGGTCATAAGCTGAACCACTGTATCACCCTTTTTAATGCCTTTTGCCTGGAGGGCATTGGCTGTCCGGACACTTTGCCCGTAAAATTCGGACCAGGTGATCTGTGCGCGCCGGCCTGCGGCCGGAGTTCGTTCAATTAATGCTGCTTTATCCGGGTAAAGAGTGTTGTTCTGCCGGAGGATGTCGGTAATGATCATGTCTAAATCAGTTTAAATTATTCTTTTAAAGTTAAGCTATCCTGCCTAAGTGTAAGTGGTTCTTTAGCGGCAGTTTGTGTTTGGGTGAAAAGTTGCCCAGCTGCAAGGCGCATTAAAATTTGCAACCGGAGCAACCTCATGGTTGTGAGGATTGCAAATTTTTATGCAACGCCGCAGATGGGTGACTTTTAGCCCAAACACCAAATAAAAATCCTGCCGGGACAATATAGAGCACGGCAGGATTATATTCAACATCAAATCCCTGCCCTGAATCAGGATATTATGATTCAGGGCGGGGTTGTACAAAGGCTGTTATTTGTCTTTTTTGACCTCTTCAAAATCCGCGTCAACAACATCATCGTCGTCATTGGCGGGACCTGCATCTGCTCCTGCGCCGTCGGCCTGTCCAGCCTGGCTGTCTGTCTGTGCCTGCTGGTACATCACTTCGGCCAGTTTGTGGGAGGCCTGGGACAGGGCTTCGATTTTGGCCTTGATGTCCTCAAGGTTGTCGGAGTCCTTGGTCTGCTTCAGGGCTTCGGTTGCATCCTCAATGGATTTTTTGGTGGCTTCATCCACTTTGTCCCCGTGCTCTTTCAGGGTTTTTTCGGTCTGGTCCACCAGGGCTTCCGCCTGGTTTTTGGTATCCACCAGATCTCGTTTTTTCTTGTCATCTTCGGCGTGCAGCTCAGCATCTTTCACCATACGCTGGATTTCGTCTTCGCTTAAGCCGGAAGCTGCTGTGATCTGAATGGATTGTTCCTTGCCAGTGGCCTTGTCTTTGGCCGATACATTCAA
>JAKSBO010000388.1 GCA_022361095.1 Desulfobacterales bacterium
CCGGATACAGGATCTGGTTGATCAGGGTGGATTTCCCCGCACCGGATACGCCTGTGACGGCGCAGAGCAGTCCCACTGGAATCTTTGCGGAGAGGTTCTTCAGGTTATTCTCCGTAGCCTTCTTGATGGTAATCCACTTGCCTCCCTTGGACTTCGGTGTCCTTCGTTTGGCCGGCACTTCGATGCTTTCCCTGCCCGTAAGGAACTTACCGGTAATGGAAGCCGGATTGTTCCGTATCTCCTCGGGGCTGCCCTGGGCAACGATCTGTCCGCCCAGGTGGCCTGCACCCGGGCCGATATCCAGGCTCCAGTCCGCTTCCTCCATGGTTTCCTCGTCATGCTCCACAATGAGCAGGGTGTTGCCGATGTCCCGCAGATGTTTCAATGTGGAGAGCAGCTTGATGTTGTCCCGCTGGTGGAGGCCGATGGAGGGTTCATCCAGTATATAAAGGACCCCGGTCAATTCAGATCCCACCTGGGAGGCCAGGCGGATACGCTGGGATTCCCCTCCGGACAATGTGGGGCCGGACCGGTCCAAGGAGAGATAATCCAGGCCCACGTTCACCAGGAAGCCCAGACGATCCCGGATCTCTTTGAGCAGTTCGGCGGCGATTAACTTTTTGCTGCCGGTCAGCTCAAGGGAAGAGATAAAAGTATAGGCCGCTTTCACGGTCATTTCAGTGACATCGATAATGGATTTTTCATTGATCCTGACATGCAGAATCTCATCCCGCAGCCGCCGCCCTTTACATGTGGGGCAGACAGCCGCAGTCATAAAAGTGGTATAATATTTTTTCTGATGCTCGGACTGGGTGTTCCGGTACCGGCGCATCAGGGTGTGGATCAGGCCTTCGTGGGTGCGGGAAAAACTGCCCTGGATCTTTGAGGAGTTCCAGTTTACGGTCATCTGTTTATTCCCGGAGCCGTAGAGCAGCAGATCCCGGTCTTTTTTAGGCAGCTTTTTCCAGGGGATATCGAAATCAATACCCCACTGCTCCTCCATGGCCAGAAGCTGGCCCTTGCCCCAGGAATTTTCATTGTTGAACCGGGGGCTCTTGATGAAGTAATTTTTCCAGGGGACCACCGCACCCTCACGGATGGACAAATTGGGATCCGGCACCACCTTATCCGGATCAATGGCCAACAGGGTACCGATGCCGTTGCAGTCCGGGCACATGCCCAAAGGCGAATTAAAGGAGAAGATCTGGGGGGTAAGTTCGGGATAGGCAATGCCGCAACAGGAACGGGCTTCGCTCATTTTCAGGTCTTCCCGGCCCACCATGTGGACAATGAGCTGTCCTCCCCCCAGTTTCAGGGCGGCTTCCACGGAGTCGGTGAGGCGTTTTTCAAACACATTGTCGGACTTCACCACCAGCCGGTCAATGACCACCTCAATGTGGTGTTTTTTATTTCGGGCCAGGGTCTGGACATTTTCAAGATCCTGGACCACCCCGTCCACCCGGACCCTTGCATAGCCCTCTTTTTTGAGCTCTTCAAGGCGCTCCCGGTGTTCTCCTTTGCGGTTTTCCACAATGGGTGCCAGAATCAGGATTTTAGATCCGTCAGGCTGATCCATAATCTGGGAGACCATGGCCTGGGCATGGCCCCGGCCCACCTTTTTCCCGCATTTATAGCAGTACTGGGTTCCCACCCGGGCAAAGAGCACGCGCAGGTAGTCGTAAATTTCGGTGATGGTCCCCACGGTGGAGCGTGGATTTTTGGACGCAGCCTTCTGTTCAATGGCAATGGTGGGGGAGAGCCCCCGGATGGTCTCGTAACGCGGTTTTTCCATTTGCCCGATGAACTGCCGGGCATAGGAGGAGAGAGACTCCACATACCGGCGCTGGCCTTCGGCAAAGATGGTATCAAAGGCCAGGCTGGACTTGCCGGACCCGGAAACCCCCGTCACCACCACCAGCTTTTTCTTGGGGATCTCGACATCAATATTTTTTAGGTTGTGTTCCTTGGCCCCCCGGACAATGATCCGGTCCAGCTCCCTGGTCCGGGAATCATCATCCTGGACGGACAGGGGTGCCAGGCTGTCATCAGCATAGTTATCGGCTGTCCGGGTTACAGCAGCAGCAATGATCTTCTTCATGGGTCACCAGTTTTGTTTTGGGTTACCCCAACAACGATAATCACCCGCTTTGAAAAGTAAAGTCCGGACAACAGGATCTTAATAAACGCCGGGTTATTCAGATGATGAGCAGATTTTGGAAACGCAATTTATTCTGGATGATCATAAAAAGAATATCGATCATTGATGATCTTTTACATACATGGCAATCTATTATGCCGGGTTGACTTTCCGGGACATGATTACAATTCTATGATAATCGATAATAGAAAGAGGAGGTAATGATGAGCCGAGACTACCCGTTCGAAACCGGTGTCTACCGTCCGCCCAGTGAAGGGGGCAGTGCATCCCTGCTGGTCCGTTTTACCCGTAACTGTCCCTGGAACCACTGCGCCTTCTGTTCCATGTATAAGGATAAAAAATTCAGCCTGAGGCCCCTGGAAGAGATAAAAGCCGACATCAATGCCATGGCAAATCTTGCGGCCGACCTCCGGGCCGAGTCAAAAGCACTCGGCCACGGCGGCCAGGTTACCCGGGACGCTATTCTGGCGCTACTTGAAAAAGCCCCGGGTTTAAACCGCCATCCCGGTGCGGACATGCTGATCCAGTGGATGGCGGCGGGGGGAAAAACCGCATTTCTGCAGGACGGCAACTCCATGATCATACCGCCCCGGGACCTTATTGCCGCACTGACCCATCTCAGGGGAACCTTTCCCTCCATTGAAAGAATCACCACTTATGCAAGGGCGCGGACCCTGGCCCAGCGCTCCCTTGAGGATCTCAAAGCCATTCGAACAGTCGGTCTTAACCGGCTCCACCTGGGCCTTGAAACCGGAGATGATGCCCTGCTCAAACAGATCAAAAAGGGGGTAACGGGTGACGGCCATATTGAGGGGGGTAAAAAGGCCATGGAAGCCGGCTTTCAGGTATCGGAATACTGGATGCCCGGACTTGGCGGCAAGGAGATGACAGACCGGCACGCCGAAAATACCGCCCGGGTACTCAGTGAAATCAATCCCCATTATATCCGGTCCCGGCCCTTCAGGCCCGCCCCCGGCACCCCGATGTTCGACCAGGTCAACCAGGGGCGGATCACCCTGCTTGATCCCGGGGAGCAGTTGCTTGAACTGCGCCGCATGGTCCGGGCCCTGGATGTAACGTCCAAAGTCTGCTTTGACCACATGGGCAACTACTGGCGTACAGCCTCGGGTGACCTGGTTCTCCACCATGAATACGAAGGGTATCAGTTCCCGGATGAGAAACAAACCGTATTGGACCGCATCGAACAGGGCCTTGCCTTTAAGCAGGAACCTGCCCGGTTTTTCCTGTAATGTTTGATGCCAAAGTCCAAATGGCTCACAGGGAGTATCCAGTATAATTTTTACATGTAAACAAAGCGGGAGACCCACCATAATATTTTGGTGGGCTTAAAACCGTTAACCTAATCACTGATAGGGATCGCCAACCCTAAAAACACGACAACATCTGCGGCTTATCTGACAGCAAGTCATTGGCAAAACACTCTATTTTCGCCTGGAACGTCATTAAGAGATATCTTCCTAATATGTCGAATCTTTATATTGTAAAAGGTTTTATTCAAATCTGTGGCACTTCACTTTTGAAATTTCCGATATCTCAATCCTGAAATCATTGAAAATTTTCATGCAATTCAGTGTTGCAATGTCGAACTTCAGTAGAGTTGACAATGGTATTATTTTCACTTTTTTTTTGTCATAATTGTGGTATTATTTGGTCCTTTTATCAGGAAAAAATCAACGAATACTCCGTGAGGAATGAATGGGGAAGAAAACAACCATTTTGGCTGTTGATGATACGGAACTGAACCTTGATATACTCGTGAGTATATTAAAAATGTATGATGTCATCCCGGCGCTTTCAGGTGAAGAAGCATTGGAAATTCTGCAGGAAGAGGACGTGGACCTGATACTCTTGGATATTATCATGCCGGGACTGGACGGCTTTGAGGTCTGCCGGCGCATCAAGGCCGATGAGAGGACCCGGGATATCCCCGTAATCTTTATTACCGTTAAAACCAGCGAACAGGATATAAAGCAGTGTTTTGAACTCGGGGTTGTGGACTATGTTCCCAAACCCTTTAACGCCATAGAACTTTTGGCAAGGGTTCAAACGCATTTAAAATTGCGCAGCTACCAGGTCCGGCTGGATGAGTTGATGAAAGAGCAGCCGCAAGGGGCATTGATAAATGACGCGCCTCTATTTAAACAGGGTCTGAATCAATTGGCGGATATCACAGATAATATAATGGAAACATTGGAAAAAGAAGGTCCCATGAGCAGGGAGGAAATCGCGGCGGCCTGCCGGCAGATGCAGCAAGGGCTCAACCGCATGGCAGAAAGATTCTGAGCCGCTCAACGCCTCAATTTTTGTGACACAATACCGGACTTCCGGCAGATTTTAGCTCTTTGACGGCACTAGACAAATTCAAAAATATATTTTTCAGGGCATGGGAAAAACGTGGATGAGAATTTAGAAAAGACGATCCTGGTGGTGGATGACAGTGAAAGCAATATTGATATGATCCTTGCCATTCTAAAGGCGTATGACGTTATTCCTTCAACTTCCGGTGAAGATGCCCTTGCACTGATCAAAGAAGAATCCGTCGACCTGGTGCTGCTGGACATACTGATGCCCGGAATGGACGGATATACGGTGTGCCGAAAACTGAAGAGCCAGGCCGAAACTCGGGATATCCCGGTTATATTCATTACGGCCAAAACCGACGAAGAGAGTATTGAAAAGGCCTATGATATCGGCGGGGCCGACTATGTGACCAAACCGTTCAAGCCCAAAGAACTTCTGGCGCGGGTGAAGGTCCAGCTCAAACTTCAGAATGTGATCAGGGAGCTGGATTTCATGGCCACCCGTGACAGCCTCACCGGTATATACAACCGGAGGAGATTCTTCCAGCTTGCTGAACAAATGTATGCAGAGGCGTCAGATGATCTTTATGCCGTTATGATCGACATTGATCACTTCAAACGGGTCAATGACAGATATGGTCACCATACCGGGGATGACGTGTTGAAAAGCATAACCCGCACCATTTCCCGGGCGCTTCCGAAACCCTCGCTTTTCGGCCGTGTGGGGGGCGAAGAGTTTGCCGTTCTTCTGAAGACCGGTGGACAGACCCGGGCCATGGAAGTGGTGTCCCTGGTTCAGCAGAAAGTAAATGAAACCCTCATCAATATCGGCGAAAATTTGACCATATCCTGTACCATCAGCAGCGGTGTCGCCTGTAAACAAGAAGAGACCGCCACCTTGGACTGCTTGCTGCGGGAGGCTGATATGGCCCTGTATAAAGCCAAAGAGGGGGGGCGAAACCAAAGTATTTTCAGGGATGTATAACTTAAGGAATTATGTTGAAAACCATTCTGTTCCGCACAATCATTTATCTGGTATTTCTCTTTCCCGTAACGGCC
>JAKSBO010000946.1 GCA_022361095.1 Desulfobacterales bacterium
ATATTTGGGATAGTGTGGCCTCGCGATCGGTTAATGGAACACTGATGCACACACAGGCCTTTTTATCATATCATCCGGACAAACGTTTCAATCGTGATGACAGGCTGATATTCCTGCGTGGCAGGCCTGTGGCAGTATTCCCATTAGCTTATAAAATAAAGGATGGTATAAAAACCGGACAAAGCCCATACGGGGCTAGTTTTGGTGGTGTTGTTGGGCTGGATCTTTCTAGTCTCAATGCGGAATTGATTGCCGAAACCTTGACAAACACTCTAAGGGAAAACGGTTATGGTTCTATCTCCCTGGTGCAGGCTCCGTCATGTTACGAGCGTGACTGTGGGAACTCACCTGTCAACTATTTTTTGCTCAAAACTTGCGACGGAATGCTCGCTGACCGTGGCCTTTGCAGTGTGGTCCCGCTCAGGCGCAATCGTTTTTCTCAAAGCTTTCGGCGTAACGTGCGCAAGGGTGAAAGAGCCGGACTGACTTTTTCCCAGGGTCATGACATAGATGGATTCTATCCGTTGCTTCGCGAAACAATTGAGGGCAAACATGGCTCCCGAATAACGCATACCCGAAACGAATTAAACTATCTTGTCGACGTTCTGGGAAAGCGTATCTCTATTTTTCTAGCCCACCTGAGGGATACACCTGTAGCAGGGGTTCTAACCTTTGAAGACATGAACTGTGTATATGCTTTTTACAACGCCCACTCACGTAGTCACACTGACATTGGAGCTCTTCATGCTCTATTTGCCCACATGATTGATCACTACCGAGAAAAGAAGGAATGGATGGACTTAGGCTTGACTGATCGTCTGCATATCCCTACTAACCGAGGGTTGCTCCAATTTAAAGAAGGTATGGGGGCCGTCAACATGTTTCGTGACTATTTCGAATTATTTCTCAATCCGTAGACTTAAAGTGAAAGATAGCATGAAATGGCTCCTCGCCGATGACAATATCGACTGCGTGCAGAAAATGAATAGACTCATGAGCCTTATAAACGAAGATTTTAGGGTTTCTGGGACCGAGGCCGTACAGTCGAACTGTTCGCCAGTTTTTATTGTGGGGTCACCACGCTCTGGAACCACCCTGCTTCACCAAATCATGGCTATAGGTCTGAAGATAGGCTATATAAACAACTTCATGGCCCGCTTTTGGCGAGCGCCAGCAGTAGCAGCGCACATCAGCAGAAACAGACTTAGGCTTAGGCCCAGCAACCATTTTTACTCCAAACTTGGACGCACCCAAGGCCTCGAAGGGGTCCACGAATTCGGATATTTTTGGAACCGATTCTTTCGAGGGGAAACGGACCACGCAGATGACATCCTTGACGAGGATGCTGCGGTATTGCGTCGAGAAGTCATCTCAATGCAGCGGACATTAGGCATGCGTAAGCTTTTTAAAAACCTTACGTGTGGTCTAAGGATAAGGCCTCTTTCAAAAGTATTCGACGAACCTGTCTTTATCGAAGTTAGACGAAACCCGTATTCCAACGCCATGGCTATCCTAAAAGCACGACGTTGTTATCACGGGAATGAAAACCGTTGGTGGTCATTGGAGCCTAAGAATCTGAATGAACCCAAACGTCTCCCAGTGCACGAACAAATCGCTTCACAGATATTTCCAGTACGCCGTGAGATTGAAACAACCGCATCAGAGTGCAAAGTAAGGCACATTGTATTGCATTACGAGGACTTTTGTCTGGACCCGGACCGCGCACTGGAAATGCTCGCCAAGAATTTAGGTGTAGACCGCCGGAGAGTGGATCTATCATTTGAACCCCGGTATGCAAAACCGCCGCGGACAGAATTGGAGAGAAAACTTTATGAACTCTGCAAAGAAAAGATTGCTAAGAAATAGGAAAATGAAATGAAAATTGTCATCGTTATTCCGCCCAGAGTTGATGGTCGTTGGGTCGGCCGTGAGGATAAGCACGGCGGTTTCGGCAGAATCACAATTCCGTATACCGCCTGTCAGATTCACTCTATGATTAAACGAGACCTACCTGAAGCGAAAATTAAGATACTTGAATGCCAGCGTGACGAATTGAACAGGGACGAAGCGCTGGAACGTCTTGAGAAGATGCGTCCTGACGTAGTGGTCTGCTTCTTGTCCTGGGCGCAACTCAACAATGACCGCGCCCTTGCCGAGACCAACTTCCCGACCATCGGGGTTATCCTGCAACAGTTCATTGATCAGCGAGAGGCAGTAGAACACTACGACCTGCGCTGCAACTGGTTCACGAAACAAGAAGTGGAACAACCAATCATTAAAGGCTTGCGCGAGATTGCATGCACCGGTAATATTCTGAAAACTCCGGGATTTATAGTCCGTACAAATCAAGGAAGTTTAAAGGACACCGGCAACGTCTCTCCTGCTGACATGACGACCTTCCCCATGCCATCCTTTGATGCCTTCAAGCTGGAGAAATATTTTTCACTGCGCAGGAAGGCCGGATTACCGGAACCGGTTAAAATCCATCTTAACACCATGAAGGGTTGTCTGTACCGCTGTAGTTTCTGCGGGCAGGCAAATCGTGGACAGGGTGTGCGTACACAAAGCGTAAGTCAAGTAGGCAGGCAGATCCGATTTCTAATAAAACGGTATGATGTGACTAATTTTCTTTTCTTTGATAATGAATTCGCAGTTGACATGGAGCGAGCGAAAGGACTCTGCATGGAATTCATCAAACTGCCGAAACCCATACGATTCGAAATTAATAATCGAGTAGAATTATTTGACAATAGCCTCATTAATCTTCTTGCCGAAGCCGGCTGCATTGGTGTGCGGTGCGGAATCGAAACCTGCGACCCCGTCACCCAAGCAGTGTTAAAAAAACGGATCAACCTTGAAGCAGCACGAAAGACTCTTCGTGACATTAAGGCTACGGGCATGCGGGTACATCTATACATGACTCCAGGAATTCCGGGAGAGACCCGGAAAACTCTGGACATGAATGCACGCTTCATCGCTGAAGTGGACGCGGACACATTTTCCTACGGAGCCTTATCGTTGATGCCCAATAGCGATTTTTACAACGAATACAAAAAAAAAGGATGGATAAATGAGCAAGATTGGAGCGTTTACTTTTCCCAAAGCAAACTCTGTTTTAAAAACTCTTCTTACAACAGTATGGAAGAAATCCGCAAAGCTCAGCAGTATATGCTTTCACAGGTCGAGGTATTCAAAAAACAGAATCGGATTGCCTGATTCGCGGATATAAAGGAACATAAATACAATGTGGTTTCTTTTAATCCTTCTATCAGGCATTGTCATGCGCGTGGCTTTTCTGAGTACATCATCCTCGGATGATATGGTTCACCTGTGGAACACTCGTCTGCGCAGACTACATGGTGACTTTTTCACCCATAAACCGTTCTTTTCTGTACTGGAAGGAAATCGTGGTTACCCTACGTTATCCCATTGGATCATCAGTAAATTCCCTCAAAAAAACTGGCGTCTTGCTGGGAAATTTCTAAACATTGGTTACGACTGCCTGTTGATAACGGCAATCTGGATAGTTGCTGGGACGATGATCCCTTCATCGGGTGAGTTTCCCTTACCGCCTGGAATAGTAGCTGCAGTAGCTGTTAGTACGTCTCCACTGCTACTGCCCATTAACTCTAGAATTAAGTCTATGGGAGGCCGCACCTTAGGAAACGTGCTCGTCTTTGCCTATCTCCTTTGCCTCTATGCCGCACTCAATGGGTACTGGATTCCTGGACTGATAGGTATGCTGTTTTTTGGTACGGGAACAGTGCTGACATCCAAATTTGCGCTGCAGTTTCTTTTACTAACTGCCCCGTTTTTAGCACTCCTCACGCTAAGCCCGCTACCCATTGTTGGGTTAGTAGCAGTTTTTGTCACAATCTTAGTTGTGCCGGGGCTTGGGCTTCGAGAAATTGCCTCATTCATGTGGGTTCACAGCAGATGGTATATGCGAAACTTTTATACGGTCAGTTCGGTGGATTGTCGTAACCGCGTTGAGGACATCCGCAAGCTGCGGTACTATTTTAAATACAAACGTGGTGTTTTCTGGGGATTCTTCTTCAGGCGCTCTACTTATTTCATCGCACTCTATTCATTTCCGCTGTTTTGGCTCGCTGTCTCATGGATCTTTTCCGGTCAGAGCCTACTTCGAACCGGTCTGGCAGGCTTCGGCGTTTCCGTCACCTTTGCCACCTGTGCGGTCTTTTTTTTAACTTCCCTACGTCCTTTGCTTTTTCTCGGTCAAGCGGAACGTTATTTTGAGTACTGTCTGCCCTTGACTTCATTCGTTTTTGCTTCTGCCTGCGAAAACAACACCATCTCAGTTCAGGCTTCTTTTATGCTTATCCTTTTCCAGATCACTATGAGCATTGCGAATTTGACATATTCTCATTATTCGAGCGTACGACATTCTTTGCGTCCTGTCAAACCAGAATCAGAACACCCCTTCCTTGACCGACTTAATGGCAAACGAATTTTAAGCATTCCCACTAAGAGTGCTTTTCTGATGTCGTTCCACGACAACGGAACTAATAAATATTACTACCGATCCGTGAATATACCCCACGAGGGTTTCTCCTATATGCAAAAGGATCATGTATGGTTCGAAATGCCTACACCTGATTTGAATCATTTCCGACATAAATACGACATAGATACTGTTGTTGCCGAGAAAGCATTTTTGCGTAGAGCTGAAGACAGAAACATCTGCTACCCTCTGAGCTGTTATGAAACTATATACGAGGATGACCGCTATATTATAATCGACCTCGAGCAACCGAAATGACATGCTTTTTATAAATAATTTCAAACCAATAAATGGATTCCCATATGAACTACATCGCTCTCAAGCAGGATTATGAAGAGCTCATTGCTCTAGAACATTTATTGTTGGATTGTCAAAGACGTCTGATTCTGGCGAATGAAAAAAAATTCATCAATTTCAAGAAAAACAGTAATATTCACATAGTCGGTACTGGATTTAGTGCGGTTCTCGCTTTCCATGCGTTACGATCCTCAAGCAAAATTCTCAGCGTATACGATCCCTTTAAAAAGAACGATTTCTATGAGTTGCCAGGAACTGTTAATAAGTCATTGGAGAAGTTTCCAACAGATTCTGAAGGTTTAGTGCTTTTAGCTTGTGCGCCGGGTATAGCCAAGGAACTTATGGTGCGGGTACAAAATATCGCCCAAGGTTGTGAATTGATCTTGTTGTTCGCCGATGATGACTCTGAAAATACCATAAAATATGATATGAGATCGGGATGGATACGCCTCAATATGAGTTACCGATGCATAAACAAGGCGGCGAATATGGCCAGGTGTTATCGGCCTGTCACTATCGCCTCCCCTGCGCCCGTTTACGTTATGGGATCAGGGCTTGCCGGGCTTATTGCACAGCTTGGATTGGGTATGGCAGGGATAAAATTTGCAGGATATGTCAATCAGAGCAAAGTTACTCGCGAAACCGATTTGCTAGTGACCTATGCAGATGAAACATTTTCCGGAAAGGAACGATCATTGTGCGATGGCATATGCTGTCGTAGCGCGCAATTTCTTTTCAGAGCAGGTGACAGCGTCATCCCAGGCTTAGCCGTGGATGGATTCTCCGAATGTCGGCTTCTTGGCAGCGGAGAAGAGGGGGATGTTTTTGACGCTGTCGGACCTGATGGTTCCCGCTACTGCTATAAAAGGTTTTACAATGCAAGGGATAGAACCGAGGAATTGAATTGGGTCCGCTCCTTTGCGGATGGCCCACCATGTCTGGCCTGGATGGGTGATGCCTGCGGCGTGCCAGATGAACGGGCCGAAAGGGGTATCTGCTACCCGTACATCAAACTAATGCATATTCCATTCATGGATGAAGGTCGGGACAGGACTTTAAGGGCAACAGTGTCTTACTGTCTGCAATTCCAAGCAGCGCATATCTCCAGAGCAAGGGTTCCGGCAACCATGCCAGGCGGCATACATGTAATGTGCGACGAATCCGGTAAGTTGCGTTATGTTGATATAGGAAATTATCCGCCTGCTTTATCAGAATGCGGGCCGGAATTGTTGAAAGGATTCGTTATCAAGGGATTGGCAGGATTAACCCATGAAACAATTTTCCCCGGTAAATTATGGAAGGATCTTCAATCCGAAAAAAAATTATTGACACTGGCGGAACGGCTGTATTCCGAACAAATTAAAGTCCCTCACTGGTACCGGGATATGATTAACGAAGCATTATCCTTGCCTGCCGAATCGTTTAAG
>JAKSBO010000145.1 GCA_022361095.1 Desulfobacterales bacterium
GCGGTGATTTCATTAAAATCGAAGTGATCACCGATATGAAGTACCTGATGCCGGATAACTGGGAGACCTTGAAGGCAACGGAAATTCTGGCCAAAGAGGGGTTCCGGGTGCTGCCCTATGTGCTGCCGGACCTGCCCCTGGCCAAACGTCTGGAAGATGCAGGGGCGGCTGCGGTCATGCCGCTGGGTGCTCCCATCGGAACCAACCGGGGGCTGGAGACCAAACCGCTGATTGCCATGCTGATTGAAAATTCATCCGTGCCCATCGTGGTTGATGCGGGAATCGGCAAACCGTCCCAGGCAGCCGCTGCAATGGAAATGGGGGCGGATGCGGTACTTGTGAATACCGCCATTGCCACGGCCCGTGACCCGGAAGTTATGGGGCGCGCCTTTGATCTTGCGGTCAAAGCCGGACGTGCCGCGTACCTGGCGCAGATGGCCGAAGAGTCCACCCATGCCCGGGCCTCTTCTCCGCTTACCGGATTTCTTGACGAATAATAGAACCACGGAAAACACTGAAAAGCACGGAAATGAATGCTTTACTTGCTAATTTTCAGTGCTTTTCCGTGTCTTTCCGTGGTTAAGAAAAGGATCAAATGATGTCATTCTACAAGATTGTTGAGCAGTACCGCGATTTTGATGTGCCCCGGTTTTTTGATCAGGTGACCGATGAGCAGATCATCCTGAGTATGGCCAAGGAAAAAGCCGGCCCCATGGACTTTTTAACGTTGCTGAGTCCCAGGGCCGCAGGCCACCTTGAGGCCATGGCCCGAAAAGCCCACCAGTTGACGGTGCAATATTTTGGCCGCACGATCCAGATGTTTATTCCGCTTTACATCTCCAACCATTGCAACAACGGCTGCGCCTACTGCGGGTTTAATCATAAAAATCCCATCCTCCGCCGGAAGCTCACCATGGCGGAGATTGAGATCGAAGCCAAGGCCATTGCCGGAACCGGCATGCAGCATGTGCTCTTTCTCACCGGCGAAGCCCGGAACATGACCCCCATGCCGTACCTGGTGGATGCGTCGCGGCTGCTTAAAAAATATTTTGCCTCCGTGGCCATTGAGGTCTACCCCCTCGAGGTTGAAGAGTACCGCCGGCTTTACGAGGCTGGTGTCGATTCCATGACCATGTTCCAGGAGACCTATGATGAAGATGTGTATAAACGGGTCCACCTGGCCGGCAAAAAGATGGATTACCAGTGGCGGCTCAACGGACCTGAACGGGCTGCCAGGGGAGGGATGCGGGTCGTTAATCTTGGGGCGCTGCTTGGGCTTTCCGAGCCGCGCCGGGAAATGTTTTTTACCGGACTGCATGCCCGTTACCTGGAAAATAAGTATATCGATACCGAGGTTGCCGTCTCTTTGCCCCGGTTTAACGAGGCCGAAGGTGATTTTCAACCCGACTACCTGGTCAACGACAAGACCTTTGTTCAGTTCATGACCGCGCTGCGCATCTTTTTGCCGCGTTCGGGGCTGACCGTCTCCACCCGTGAAAACGCCACATTCCGGGACCGGATTCTCCCCTTGGGGGTGACGCGTTATTCTGCCGGATCAAGCACAGGCGTGGGCGGATACACCGAAGTACCTGACGGCCAGACACCGCAATTTGAGATTACCGATGCCCGGAGTGTGGCCCAGGTGGCCGATGCAATTCTGGCCCAGGGCTACCAGCCGATTTACAAAGACTGGGACTGCATATGATGAAAATCGGTATTGCCGGGGTCGGCGGTATCGGCTCCAATGTGGCCCTGAACCTGGTCCGAAGCGGTGTTATGCAGCTTAAACTGGTTGATTTCGACCGGGTGGAGGAGAGTAACCTCAACCGTCAGTTTTATTTTGCGGACCAGATCGGTCAGTTCAAGGTTGATGCCCTTAGGATCAATTTAAGCCGCATCAATCCCGGGGTGAACCTTGAGACGCTGATTCTTTGCATTGACAGGCAAAACTGCGCAGAATTGTTCTTTGATTGCGATCTGATCGTTGAAGGGCTTGACCGCCAAGGGGATAAAAAAATGCTCATTGAAACCTTTGCCCGCAACAAGACGGTGGTTTCAGCCAGCGGCATTGCCGGTTCCGATTTGGCCGGCATCGGTTCGCGCAAAATCGGCAACAGCCGCATTATCGGTGATTTTACCACGGATTGCGATCAGGCCCCCCTGTTCAGCCACAAGGTCACCACCGTTGCCAATTACATGAGTGAATTTATTCTCGGTCAACCCGGTGTGTTTGGAGATTAATGGGACTTGAAGAAATCAATTGCCGTAAGTTTTATTTACCCGGAAGATCACGAAGAATAAAATTTAGCGGATACGGATGATCCTTTGTGTTCTTCGGGCGGTTCGCGGTAAACCTAGGTGTCCGGCCGCGGCGTTTTAAAAGATGGACAACGCGGTCATTAATCGGTAAGTAGATGACATGAAAGTCTGTTTTCGCATCATCACGGCCGTTCTCTTTTTGGGGATCTCTTTGGGATCAGTCCGGGCAAACGCCTTGTTTCAGGACCAGGATGTTCACATGGCCGGCCTGGTATCAAAAATAAAGGCCTCCACCGTATGCGTGGGCACTTATTACTATAAGGATGTCCCGATGACCCGGTTCAGAGGTACAGGGTTTGCCATCGGCGACGGCAGCAGAATCGTTACCAATCAGCATGTGGTTGAGGGCATTAAAGAGAAGAAACTTATGTTCCATCTGCGCATTTTCCACAAAAAATTGCCCGGCAAAGGGGTCAAGGCTGTTCTGGTCGCCGAAGACGCTTTCCACGATCTGGCCATACTGGAGATGGAAGAGAGACTGGCGCCCCTGCCCTTGGCCGCAGAAGGAACCCTTAAAGAGGGCCACCAGGTGGCCTTTACCGGATATCCCATCGGGTTGGTTCTCGGCCTTAATGCCACCACCCATACAGGTATTGTTTCGGCCATTGCCCCGGTTATGCTGCCCAGCCCCCACGGCAGTTTGATCACGGGAGATATGGTGAAATATCTTGAACACCCCTGGGATATTATCCAGCTTGATGCCGTTGCCTTTCCCGGGAACAGCGGAAGCCCGGTCTATCGGATTGCCACCGGTGAGGTTGTGGGGGTGATCAATAAAGTTTTTGTCAAAGGAAAAAAAGAGTACGTCCTCAAAGAGCCCACGGGTATCACCTATGCTGTGCCTGTCGATTTTGTCAGAACGCTTAACCGGGCCGTTAAAAGATAGAAGAAACACCCTGGATAAAGGCTGTGCACAAAATTGCCAGGACAATGCCGAAACCCATACGGCCCATGATTGGACCGGACAACGGCGATGACAAGGGATAATAAAGCAGCCCGATTCCGGTGCCGGCAAGAAAACCGAACAGGTGGGCCGATACATCGGTGTTTTCTCCATGGCTGAACATGGCTGTAAGGGTGGCGGCTGCGGCAAAGGGGACCAGTGCTTTGAGTTTTGGAAAGCGTGAATGGCGCAATTGTGTGCCAATGGTCATGCGCCGGGCCCCTAAAAGCCCTGCTGCGGCCATAACCGCTGTTGAAGCCCCAATGGAGAGCCGCAGATCCCTGCCTAAACTTTCAGATATCAGATTGCCGGCCGTGCCTGCGGCCAAAAGCAGCAAAAGGCCCTGGCCATAACCGGTGACACGCAGTAAAGGGCCTGCAAGTACAATTATTCCGGCGATGTTTCCCAGAAGATGGGCTGTATCACTGTGCAGAAATAAAGCGGTCACCGCCCTGAAGCTTTGCCCCTGGCTTAAATAATACGAAGAGGCGCCAAAGTTTAAAATGGCCTGCTTGTGCAGGCCCCGGGTGGTGATGATATAGTGGATGGCTGCCAGAAGAAGGACCAGTGCCAGGGCGGCCGGAGAGAAAAATATTCTGGCCGGCGCCTGGGGAACAGGCCTTGGCACATCCTTGTTCTCCCTTGCGTATTTTTTCAATTGCTGCCCGGCCTTTAACAGATCGTCATCCGGGACAAGGATGTTGCATAACCCGTCAGGGCCTGTGTCAATGACAGCCCTGACAGATTGGGACGCCAGGACCACCAGGATAAGATCGGCCTGTTTTCGGCTGTTTTTATTGTGTAAATTGCCCGAGAAAATAGATTTCATTTTTTCCTTGCCGGATGTGATTATTTCCGGCTATGAATATAGCTCATGCGATAAAAAGAATAAAGGAGCCTTAAATGAAGATCATTCGTTTTACTACCCAAGAGGGTAAAGAGGTCATGGGGTGCGATTGGGACGGAAAAACCGCAAGTATCGTGGAACAGTCTGCGGATTACAGTTTTAGCGATACCGGTGAACGCGTGGACGTGGTGAACGTTTTGCCGCCGGTGGCGCCGCCGGCCATCATCTGTATCGGCCTTAATTATCGTCGCCATGCAAAAGAGACCGGCCAGGAAATTCCAAAATATCCGGCTATTTTCATGAAATATCCTGCGTCTCTGGCCGGCCACGGTGATGCGGTCGTGATTCCGAAATGTGCCTCAGAGCCGCCGGAGGTGGATTACGAAGCCGAGCTTGGGGTGGTCATCAAAAAGGCCGCCAGAAATGTGTCCGAAGAAGAGGCTTTGGATTATGTGCTTGGTTATACCTGCACCAATGACGTCTCTGCCCGCCGGTGGCAGAAACATGCCGGTGCATTCCAGTGGACCCGGGGAAAAAGCTACGATACCTTTTGCCCCTGCGGGCCGGTCTTGACTTTGACAGACGAAATTCCGGATCCCCAGAATCTTGCCATTAAATTGCGCCTGAACGGTGAAGTGATGCAGGACAGCCATACCAGCGACATGGTATTCAGCATCGCCAATATGATTTCCTACCTGTCCCAGTCGTCCACCCTTTTACCCGGTACCCTGATCCTGACAGGGACGCCCGAAGGGGTGGGGTTTATCCGTAAACCGCGCGTGTATATAGCGCCGGGAGACCGGATGGAAGTTGAAATTGAAGGTATCGGCGTGCTTGAAAATCCTGTGGAATCAGAGGCGTAATAACAGCCCCGGGCCGATCCGATCCGCCTGTCCGCGTTTGAAAGCGGCCCTCAACAGATTATAATAGACATTCACGGGCGTGTTGATTCTTTCATCTAAAAGGCCAAATAAAGGATCCCCCCGGGTAGTTACCCGGGGGGACAGGAGAGAAGGGAGCTGATGGAGAGAAAGTGTTCGTTGAGTTCGCTGGGATTGTTGAGCGGGGGGTATATATTAGTTGTTCTCTGGCGGGGCCTCTTTTTGGGGGCCTCCATAAAATCCGGCACCTTTGCCGAATCCATGATAGCCGTGGCCGTATCCCTTGCCGTAGCCGCCGAATCCCGGGCCCATTCCCATGGGCATGTATTTTAATTCCGGGGAAATTTTTCTGGCATCCAGGGCAAATTCCAACCGTCTAATATCCAGGTCTTTTTCCAAATCCGCCTTTTCCATGACCATGGATTTCAGTTTTGCCGGATTGGGATGGGATGTTTCCATGTACATGCGGATCTGCTGTTTCAGGTTCATGATGCCTGAACGCATCTCATAGGTGTCGTCAACAAATATTTGGTGAAGATCTCTGAGCTGTTTCTGCTGTTCAGCGGTCAGGTTCATGCACGCTAGGAAACGGTCCTGTCTTAAACCCTTGCCTTGTTTTTCCGGACCGGCAAACGCACCTGGGGAAAAGGCGCATGTAATGATCAGTATCGTTAATGTGGCTAAGGTTTTTTTCATATTACCTCCTTGCGGCGCTTGACTTGGTTTTTGGTGAGCTTTAAGTTGTTGATCTTCGTTGCTGAACTGTGAAACTATAAAGCAAGTGGTGTGCCACCTGCTTTGAAAAACGTTGAAACCACTTTGTACCAAGTCTTTTGCCTCTATATGCCATATTTGGAGATTGTTTAAGAAACATATGGGGTGTATACTTTTTACCCGGGTCAAGGTATACAATCGGGTAAAAAATATACGACTCATTGCCGCCTTGCATGTCTTTAAAGTAAAATCTTGTTGATTTCCAAACTGTTAAGGTAAAGCTGTTTTGGCCCACACACCCCTGGTGGGAATATTTTTAGAATAATGATGGTATTTGTTTTGCAGTACAGGACAGAATACAATGAACAGATTTAAGTTAAATATCACCCCTAAAATGCCTGGGCTTGTGCCGCCTCTGGTTATGGTGGGGGTGTTGGTTGTTCTGTTGCCGGTATTTATCCTGATGACCCTGGAGCGGGTTAAAAAGCAGGATGAATTTATCCGGGAGCGCTTTTTAATCACCGGCACCTCTTTAATCCGCACATTTGAAGCCGGCACCCGAATTGGTATGGGATCCATGCACTGGGGCACTGAAAGAATTCAGTCCATGCTGGAGGAGACCGCAGGCCAGCCCGATGTTGCATATATAATAATCACCGATGCCATGGGAAAAATCATCGCCCATTCCGATGCCGCCAAGATGGGGACGATATATGACAGGTGGGCAGACCTTGGTCCGCTGCCCAGGGATCCCCACCTGATCTCCAGCCGCTCCTTGAACACACCGGATGGACCGGTTCTGGAAGTGGGCAAGTGTTTTACTCCGTTTAATCACGGACCCAGAGGGCCAAGGCCAAGGCCTATGCCCGGCCATGGCCCTGATTCCGGGTACAGCCATGAAACGTTGGCCTCCGGGCTCCTTCCGGGTGCCGAAGGGGCGATGCGGCCGTCTTTGGGCTCATTTACCCGGACCGATCACTATATTTTTGCCGGTATGTCCATGGTCGGCGTACAGGCGGCCCAGGCCCAGGGATTTAAGAATATTGTTATTAAAGGGCTTTTGTTTTTTGTTTTCTGCTGTTCGGGTATTATTGCCCTGTTTGCCCTTCAGGCTTACCGGGCTGCCCAGTCATCCCTGGAGCAGGTTATGGCATTTTCCGACAATGTGGTTCAGAACATGCCTTCGGGCCTGATCACTTTGGATAAAAAGTTTAATGTGACGTCAGCCAACCGGGCCGCTGAAAAAATCCTGGGTGAAATTCCTGAAAAAGCCTTTCCCCAGATGGCTGCCATGGCTGCTGAAATATCCGCATCAGGGGGTGTGGCGTCCGGTGAAGTCACCTTGAATCAAAAGGAGAAAGGGGATCTTCGGCTGGATATGACTGTTTCGGTTATTCCGGCAGATGAAGGTCAGTACCAGGGATTTGTCCTTTTATTCAGGGATCTGACCCAGATTCGAGACTTGAAAAAACAGGTGGATACCAACCGGCGTTTGGCGGCCATAGGCAAACTTGCCGCAGGCGTGGCCCATGAAATTCGAAATCCGTTAAGCTCCATCAAGGGGTTTGCCACCCATTTTTCCCGGCAATATGAAAATAAACCCGGGGATGTGGAAATTGCAAAGATCATGATCCAGGAAGTGGAGCGTATGGATCGCTCCATTACCCAGTTGCTGGAGTTTGCCAAGCCTATGGCTGTGCAGATCAAGCAGACCCGTATTAAGCCCCTTATCCAGCATTCCCTTAAACTGATCTCCCATGATCTTGGGAAAAAAAAGATTCATGTTCAAACGGATATCCGTACCGGAAAAGAGATCATTCATACGGATCCCGAGCGGATCAGCCAGGTGCTGCTCAATCTTTACATGAATGCGTTAAATGCCATGGAGACCAATGGTGTTCTTGAAGTCGGGGTGACAGATGTAAATGATGATATTGAAATCCGGGTGGCAGACAACGGTTGCGGTATCCCGGCAAAAGACCTTGAAAAAATATTTGATCCCTATTTCACCAGCCGGCCCAAAGGAACGGGGCTCGGATTATCCATTGTTCACAGGATCATTGAAAATCTCAAAGGTGAAATCCGGGTGGAAAGCCGACTTGCAGAAGGCACTGTGTTTTATATCACCCTGCCTGATGATGAAACGATAGAGAAGATGTAAGGATTTTTTTTAATGAGCGACAAGACAGTCCTGGTGGTGGATGATGATACAGCCCATGCCACCATGCTTAAAACCCTGATGAAAGGGTGGGGATATACCGTGCAGGTTGCCCCGGACGGAGATGAGGGGGTGGATGCCGTGACAAACACCCCCTTTGGGCTGGTGCTGATGGATATGAAAATGGTGAAAATGTCCGGCATGGAAGCGCTGTCCAAAATCCATGCATTTAATCCGGTACTGCCCGTGATCATCATGACCGCCTATTCCTCAGTGGACACGGCTGTCCAGGCCCTGAAAATCGGTGCTTATGATTATCTGACCAAACCCCTGGATTTTGACAAGCTGAAACTCACCGTGGAGCGGGTGTTTGAGCGTCTTCATCTGAAGAACGAAAATCAGGACTTGAAAAAACAGTTGGAAACCAGTTCATTTCAGCACGACATCCTGGGCAAAAGCCCTGCCATGAAGGCATTGTTGGATACCATACACATGGTGGCCCCCACCGATGCCAATGTGCTTGTCACAGGGGAGTCGGGCACAGGAAAGGAACTTGTGGCCGCGGCCCTGCACAACAACAGCATGAGAAAGCAGCACCCCTATATTCGGATCAATTGCGCCGCCATCACGGAGACCCTTCTGGAGTCTGAATTGTTTGGCCATGAGCGGGGCGCGTTCACCGGGGCGGATAAAAAACGCAAGGGCAAGTTTCTTTTGGCGGACAAGGGCAGTATTCTGCTGGACGAAATCGGCGAGATGAGCCTTGCCATGCAGGCAAAACTGCTGCGGGTGATCCAGGAAAAAGAGATTGCACCCGTGGGCTCGGAAAAAACCCTTGCCGTGGATGTCCGGGTGGTTGCCGCCACAAACAGGGATTTGAGAGCCATGTCCGGTCAAAAGGAGTTCAGAGAAGACCTGTATTACCGGCTCAATGTCGTACACATTGCCATTCCGCCGTTGCGCAGGCGCCCCGAGGATATCCCGGAACTTGCCATGCATTTTTTAGATGAATTTGCCCGGAAAAACCGCAGGGACATCAAAGGTTTTTCGCCCAATGCCATGGATACCCTGATCCGTTACGAGTGGCCCGGCAATGTCCGGGAATTGATGAACGCCGTGGAGCGCGGCGTGGTCATGGCCAGGGCCGATTACCTTCGCCGGATTGATCTCTCTTTTATTTCGGATGATGAGCCCGAACAGATACGGGAAGCGGATTTAAACCTTGAAAACATGGCACTGGCCAAGGTGGAGGAACGGGCCATCCTGTCCACCCTGGCAGCTTCCGGGGGCAATAAGAGTGAA
>JAKSBO010000504.1 GCA_022361095.1 Desulfobacterales bacterium
TGGGCAATGGGCGATGATACGATCTGCGCGATCAGATCCGGGCAATACCATTCAGGATCTTGTCTGTAATCTGTACATGGGTCATTTTCAAACCAGTCACCTCCGTCAAACTGCCAATAGGCATTTTCAAACTGCCGGAGCCGGCATATTTCCGGATGGGCCCTGCCGTTTTCCCTGGTACATCTATCCAAAAACAGATGCCCCACGGTTGCCCAAGTGATGGGGATGTCATATTCCTCGCAGAGTTTGACGATCCGGGGAATATTCTTTCTTTCAGTCCGTGCCATTTCACGGGCAAGGGCCAAAGGGTCTGAATGCCCCTTGGCATACTGCCAGGCCCATGCCAGTTCAAAATCTGCCGAAATAAGCAGAACCGTTTTATAGCCTTGCGGAATAAAGCGGGAAGGATCTTTGCAGATTTCGATTTCCGGTGAACGTCTGAAAAAAAAATTAATTTTTGATAATAGAGACTTCACAGTTTCGATAAGAGGTTTTCATGCAATTGCCTGAGTTCGACCAGGTGCCGGTCTATACCGAATTGTTCGTTACAATGATGTTTACCTGCGTCACCATATCTTTTGCGCGTTTCCGGATTCCGGACCAGTTCCATACACCTTGAAAGAAATTCGTCTTTGTCGGAGACGATATAGCCGGTCTGACCATTGATAACGATCTCATGGTTCCCCCCCACGTCAAAGGCAACAACCGGTAAGCCCATGATAGCGGCATCAATCATGGACATACAGAGACATTCTTCCGAACTGGGATTTACAAATAGATCAAACCGGCCATAATATGCCCTGACATTACTCTGGAACCCGTGAAAAACAAAATATGCTGCCAGATCTGAATCATTCAGCCGGGATATAATAGTTCCCCGGGCATCCCCGTCTCCCACCACATGGATTTGAAAATCATGAAACCCGCCCTGCTCAGTCAGGTAGCGGGCCAGATCAACCAGGTAATCCACCCGCTTCAAATCAACGACCCGTCCCAGATATCCGATATGAACAATCGCGCTCCCTGTTTCCCCCGATACCGGAGCCGGGACAAGTTCGCTGTGATTATACAGGACACCTTGTTTTTCTTGTGGAAAATCAAGAAAAGAAAAATGCCTCATCAGCTCCCGGTTGACAAACAATATTTTCTTTACGTTTGACAGCCGGGCAAGCCAGCGGAATGCCAGCCGGGACTTTAACGGGATATCGTATTCATGGGAATGAAAATGCCAGACCACATGAACCGGCGTCAAAACCGAAGCCAGGGCAGAAATGGCCATGGGGGCAAACAGAGAGGCATGGATCACATCAATTTTTTCCTCTTGAATTATCGCCGATAGACGGAAGGCGCTGAGGAGGTAATTTTTCTTTTCCAATACAATATGAGCGACATCTCGACAGACGCTGGACTGCAATGCACCGGCCCGAAAGGTAATCAGATAAACCTGGTCCACATAGGCCATCTGCGAAGACGCCGCCAGATTGGCGTCAGATACGGTCTGCTTTTCCGCGCCGCCAAAATTCAGAGAAGAGACAAGGAAGGCAACGTTCATGATGTCGTTACTGGTTGATATATTGTTTTCATTTTCTTCGACACCGCATCCCAGTTGATTGGGCCGGTCTCAACAAACTGCCGGATATTGTCTTCCAGACGTTGAATATGATCATCATCCGATGTCAATTTCAACAGGGCATCCGCCAGTTTCTCACATTGGCCCTTGGGCACGAGGCAGCCGGTTTTCCCATCCACAACCACCTCACCGAGCCCCCCCACATCGGTTGCAACCACGGGTTTTTGAAATGCAAAAGCGGTCATAACAACAGCGCTGTGGGTCGAGTCCGTATAAGGCAAGACCACAAAGCGGCAGTTATAAATAAGATGAACCAGTTCTCTGGTTTCAATATACCGGTTGATAAAAAAGATGTCCGGATGGGCCAGCACAGTCTTATCAAACCACAATTCCCCTGATCCGGCGATGCACAGCCGGGTATTCATATCAGGATTGTCGCGCCGGAAAACTAAAAAGGCATCAACCAGACTGTCCAGTCCTTTGTAAGGTGAAATACGACCGAAAAACAGGATATAATTTTCATGTTCCGTCACCTGCCGCGGCTCGTACTCCCGGAATATGTCAAACGGTCCGGAATACACATGGTGCACGTTTTTAGCATCCACCCCGTAATGCGCCATAAACCGCTCCTTCAGCCAGGCATAGTGCTGGATGTATTCAAAGCCCAGCTTCATGAGCATTTTCTGAAAAAAGTATCCTTTTGGGTTGGCTTCACCGGTGTGTGGAATATAGTCATGAATGGTCCAGATGTGTCGGCGAAGTCCTTTGAGTAAAATTCTGAAATACCCCACAAAGCCGGAACTCCCATTGTAATGGACGGCATCAAAACCTTCCTTTTTCAAGTCCTTGGCGGCATTGCGCAGCAACCGAAAATTTTTCAAGCAAGAATCCCGTATCAGTTTTCTGGAAGGCGTTCGGGCAAATCGAATATTAAATGATCCCGCCATAACGCCTTTAATCTCATCCGGAACAACAGCCATCGATTGAGCATGGGAATTCAAGCCATAGGACAAACCGGTTATATCAATATCCATGATTCCCTGCCTGAACCGGTCTCCTGAAACCACAAAGACCAGTTCCAGGCAGACCTCCCGGCTGACAGCCCGGCACAGGGAGAGGACATTATCCGGATGCCCGAATGCCAGCATGAGTACGTGGGGCTTACCAGCAGATGCCTTCATATCCACCCTTGTTTTCATGACGGGTTATTCTGACCAGATCAATGATCTTCTGGTCTCTCCGGGGAAGGATCTCCTGAAACATGTCATCCCGGTTGGCAATGACGATAACCTCTGCCCATTCCAGTACCCGATTGATGTCGCCCTGCATCATATTGCACAGGTGGGGCAATTTCTCTTCGATGAAACTCTTATTTTTCCCCACCAGCCGGGAAAGAGAAACATTGCGGTCATAAATCCGGATTTCATACCCCTTGCCGTTGAGCGTCTCAATGACATCAACGATGGGGCTGTTACGCAAATCATCTGTCCCGGCCTTGAAACTCAACCCCAGAATTCCGATCCGTCGTTTTTGGGTCTGTACGATCAGGTCAAGGGCCCGGTTTTTTTGTTTTTCATTGCTGATATCGATGGCATTCAACACCGGAGATTCAAGATAAAGGTCATGGGCCAGGGTATTCAGGGCCTTGAGATCCTTGGGCAGGCAACTGCCGCCATAGGCAAACCCCGGCTTGAAATAAACCGGAGAAATGTTCAATTGCCGATCCATACAGAAAAGGCGCATCACCTCGTGGGAATCGATGTCAAGCTGTTTGCAGATATTGCCCACCTCATTGGCAAATGCCACTTTAAGGGCATGAAATGAATTGTTAACATACTTGATCGTCTCGGCCACCTGAATATCCACGAACTCCACCGGACCATTGATTCCGGTATAAAGCTTCGACATGATGTCAAGGGCCTTTTCATTGTCACCGCCCAGGACAGTCATTGGGGGATTAAAATAGTCCTCGACTGCCGATCCTTCCCGCAAGAATTCAGGATTGGACACCACGGAAAAATCAACATTTCGCCTTTTGCCGGACTCCTGCGCAATAATCGCACACACTTTGTCATTGGTTCCCGGTAAAACCGTTGAGCGGATCGCCACCACATGAAAGGTATTTTTTGCCTTAAGTGCTTGGCCGATCTGAGCGGCTGTCTGAAAGATATATTCCAGATTCAGGTGCCCCCGTGAAGTCGACGGAGTTCCCACACAAATGATAGACACCTCCGTAGCCAGAACCGCTTCCAATGCATGAGAGGTGGCGCTGATTTTCTTTTTCTCAAATTGCTCGCCAAGGATCTGATCAATATCTTTTTCCACAATGGTGGGTCGGCCCTGGTTGATAAGGTCCACTTTCTGCTGCTGTACATCCACCCCGATCACCTCATGGCCGTTGGATGCCAAGCACCCCATGCCCACACAGCCCACATAACCCAGTCCGAAAATGCTGATATTCATGCGCTATTTCACATCCGATTTTGTGTATAAAAGTTTGCCTGATTTTTCACGCTCAATATTTTCTACAAAATGGAAATTATATGTCACTTCTTTGCCGGTATAAGATTCAAAATATTGGAGCAATTCTTCAATCAAACCGTCTTTATCCTCAATAAGGCCAGGAACA
>JAKSBO010001135.1 GCA_022361095.1 Desulfobacterales bacterium
AACATGGCCAGCCCCTTGTGGGACGCAAAATAGATATTGATGAGCAGCACATAAAGCGGAACCTTGGCCAGGCAGTTGAGCATGGGAATGATTAAAATAGTGGCCAGCCTGGACCGCTCATCCGGGATTCCTTTGCAGGACATGACACCGGGCACGGCACATCCGCCCACATAAATGCCGCCAAGCACCATGGGCAGGGTGGACTGGCCGTGCAGGCCGTACCGGCTGAACAGCCGGTCCATGATAAATGCCATTCTCGGCATGTAGCCGCTGTCTTCCATGATGGCGATCAGCCCGAAAAGAATAAAAAAAATGGGAATGTAGTTCCGCAGGGCAGTCACCGAATCAATCAGCCACAACGCAAATGACGAAATCAGGGGCACATCAATGAAGCCCGGGTCCGGGACAATGGATGCCACAAAGCCCCGGAGCTTGGCCAGAAGCGGCCAGGTGTAATTGGTCAGGTTGTAGCCCTGGACAATGGAGAGGTAATAGAGCAGCCAGATGACAGTTACCAGCACCACCGGCCCCATGATTTTATGGCACACCACACTGTCAATCCGGTCAGATATGGGCTTTTTTCTTTCGGCAGGCAACGTCAGGCAGCCGGCAGCGACCTTGTCTGCAGCCGCATACCTGGCCTGGGCCACGGCAAGGGCCGTGTCCTGGCCATGGTCCGCTTCAAATTGATTCCTCAAATTTTTAACATGGTAAAGAATTTGGGCGCCCCGATCTGCTTTTTCCCTGATCAGTTGCCGGACCTCTTCATCGCCTTCCATGAGTTTGACGGCAAGCCAGCGGACCGGATACGCTTTAATCTCACCCGGATCATCCCGGAGCATGTTGCATACATTGAGGATACCGGTCTCCATGGGGCCGTAATCCACTTTGAACAGTGACCTGGACGTTTTGTTGCGCCCGGTTTCTTCTATGGCATCGACCAGCTCCTGTTTTCCCCGGCCCTGTTTCATGGACGTGGCGACCACAGGTACCCCCAGAATTCGGGCCAGCGCATCAACATCTATGACAACCCCGCGGTTATCCGCCACATCCATCATGTTCAGGTCAAGAACCATTGGGGTTTCCATCTCCATGACCTGGAATGTCAGGTAGAGGCAGCGCTTGAAGTTTGAGGCGTCCATGACATTGACCACCACATCGGGTTTTTCATTGAGGATAAAATCCCTTGATACCCGCTCTTCAGGGGAATAGAAGGTCAAAGAATAGGTGCCGGGAAGGTCGACCACATCCACCCGGGTGTCTTGGTGTTTGTACCAGCCGGACATTTTGTCCACGGTCACCCCGGGATAGTTGGCCACATGCTGCCTGGCCCCGGTCAGGGCATTGAAGACCGTGGATTTGCCGCAGTTAGGCTGGCCGGCCAGGGCGATTAATAACCTGTCATTCATTTGCTCTCCACCTCAATAAACCGGGCTTCATCATGCCGCAGGCTGATAAAATAACCGTCGATCTCCACTTCCATGGGATCTTCAAAGGGCGCGTTACGGACAACGTTCAGGGTCAGGCCCGGATAAATACCCATATCCATTAATCTTTGGCCCAGTTTATCTTTTATGGATAGCTTTTTGATTATTCCGCTGTCACCGGGCTTAAGTTTATCCAGAGTCATAATTAACCCCATTTAAATTCCCTATCTTCTTGTATTTTTTTATTTATACAAAGCATTGTCTTTGTCTGGCAAAGGCTGCTTGGATAAAATATTTGTTAGTTTTGTCTAATCTACAGGCGAAAACCTTATTTTCATGGTTTGAGCTTTTTGTCAATGGTTTTTTGAATTTTATCAGGTAAAACAGGTTGTTTTTAGTGGCTGAAGAGTGTGAGCAAAAGCATAAGAGATATGGCCGAAAGAATTAAACCGGCCAGGGCTTCAAGTACATCCCCGGCATTTTCCACAAAAGAGACGCGCCGGGACAAAGGCGCAAGCACGGCGGTTTTTCCGGCCATGGCTATGAGCACCACCAAAGAGAGTGTTGATGCCATGCCAAGGGTAATGGCACAGGCCATCATTATTCCGAATCCGGGCAATCCTAGGGAGAGACAGAACAAAACGACCAACACAACCCCGGGGCAGGGGATCATGCCTATGAAAAGAGCGGGCACAAGGGACTTAATATCCAATGTTGCCCCGGACGCTTCAACCGGGGCGGCTATTTCCGGTTTAAATTTTTTCCATACCGGCAGTTTGCGTAAAAACAGAAACAGGCCTAGAACAATAATCAGTGAATAGCTGGTTATCTGGGTGATTCGGGTCACCGACCCAAGGGCCCCTGACATGGATGTGTCCAGAAGATATTTAACGCAAAACACCAGTGCCGCACCGGACAATCCATGGCTGACGGCCAAAAGATTGCCAAAGGCAAGGGCGCGGGGAAGCCCGGGCTTGATCGAAACGATATAAGACAGTGCAAGGGCCTTGCCGTGGCCGGGGCCGGCAGAGTGTACCACGCCGTATGCAAAGGCCGCTGCAAGAACCCATAAAAGTGGGGTGGTTTCTCCGGTTTTTTGGGCCTGCCTGATCAGGGTTGTCATTTTTTTCTTGATTTTCATCTGGAAAAAAATGATACGTTCCATAATATTTGAATGCGGATGTTTTGGGCTCGACGCCGGGGATTTGGAAATTTCCGGTGCCGGTTCCAAGGTATTATCCTGGTGCTGGGGGAGGGTATCCGTGTTTTTACGGGTAAACGGGTTGGCCAGGGCTGTGCCGGATGAAAGGGCAGACAGGGCATAAACAATACCGAATATCATGGAAAAAAGAGGCAAAAGGCTCTGGCAAAAGGATTTGTTACGGCTCAGGATGTTAGGGGTATCCGTGTTCATAATAGAGCTTATAGGGGATGGCGGTTTTTTTTTCAATACCTTAAAAATTTAACTTTATTCAAAATCCCCATTGTCTGTTTTTATATCAGTATGTTATTAGAGTCGTAAAAGTTTATGGTGCCACCCCATGAAATAATTGTTTGCTGACGGGCGTTACCCGTTGAAAATAAGCGCTGTTGAATATAATTGATTGATGAATAATACCCGTAAATCATTAAACAAAACCAAATAAGGAGAGATTATGGGACTCAAAGAAGAACTGGAAGAGAAAGCGGAAAGTTGTGATGCACCGGAAGAATACATTGGTGTGGCCAAGGAGATCGTAACAGGCCTGGATGACAAGGACTGGGCCGTGGAACTGATGGAAGAGGGTGCCGAGTGGGCCCAGACCTATGACGAAGCCGTGGTTTATGCCGAAGCTGCCAAAGAGATTATTGGTGATGATGACGTGGTAGGCAATTTTCTTTCCAACGCCAAAATGCTCTGCATGAGTGCTGCGGATTTCATCGGACTTGGCGCTGCTGCAGGCAAGCTCGGCCTTGCTGACATGGCCAAGGAGATGAATGAGGCTGCCATGGGCAAATGCACCAAGCTCACAGATTTCCTTAATCTGAGCAACGAGCTTGCCAAAACCGATCCTGACATGGCCAAACAGGTTATGGACAAGGCGTTTGAAAAATGTACCCAGCCCGAAGACTTTGTCTCCTTTGCCAAATCCATTCTGGACAGCACCAAGGATAAGGACAAGGCCAAAGAAATTTACGAAAAGGGTATTGCTGCAGCCAAAACGGCTGACGGATTCAGCGCCCTTGCCGCCGGTGCCATAAAAGATCTGGGGGATAAGGATTTTGCCCGGGCCATTTATGAAAAAGCTGCCGGCTCCCTGGAAAAAGGGGATGAGCTGCTCAAGTTTGCTGAAATCGTCAAAAAACAGCTGGATGACAATGAGTTTACCCTGTCTGTTTATAAAAAGGCCGAAGAGAAGTATGAAAAATTTGATGAATACCTGAAACTGGCCAAGGCAGGTTTTGAGAATACCGGTGATGCAGGGTTTGCCTCAGGTGTTTACCAGAAAGCGGCTGCCACCAATCCCGACTGTGCTCAGTTGGTTTCCCTGGCCGTTGCCATGGCCGGTGACCTGGGTGATACCGCAGCAGCACTGCCCGTATTGAAACAGGCCCAGGCTGCCGTGAAAAATAATGCGGATTTCCTTAAAACCGCTGATGCTATTCTTGACGTGGCCAAGGACGACAAAGCCTGGACGGACTCCATCGCCTTCCAGAAAGCCAAACGTGAAGAGTTTGGTAAAATGTACGATGATTTTGCCCTGCGGGAAAATGAAATTATTAATTGTGCGCCCATGCGTACCCTGGCCGGTGAAGTGTTTAAAGAAACCGGTGATAATTTTTATGCTGCCAAACTGTACAAAAAGTCTGAAGCGCTTACCATTCATTTCAGCGATTTTATCAAGCTTGCCGCTGCCATTCATGCGGACCTCAATGATGCCGAATGGATCAAAGGGATATATACGGCACTTCTGGACAAATGCAAAAGCTATGGCGATTACAATACTCTGACCACAGCCATCCAGGATACCCTTGGGGACAGCGACTGGGTTAAAAAGATCTATTCAGGTTTAGAGTCAAAAGCATCCGGTAACGGCGATCTGATGAAACTTGCCGCTGTGGCCATTGAAAAATTCAATGATAAAGAGTGGGCCAAAAAACTTATCAGCGGCGTAGCCGGCAAGGCCAAAACCGTTTATGATTTTACCTTTGCAGGCAGTGCCACTCTGAATCTGCTTGGAGATAAAGACGGTGCTATGGCACTGTACAAATCCGCTGAAGGCCTTTGCCGCAGTAAACAGGATTATGCCGGCCTTGTGGCGCTGATTAAACAGCAGACTTCCGATAAGAGCATCCTTTCGGAACTATTGGTTCTGGGACGCCAGAAACTGACCGAATTCAGCGATCAGGTCTTTTTGGCCGAAGCCTTTCTCGTTGACGCCGGAGATGCCGAAAATGCCGCAGCCGTTTACGAAGAGGCAGAGCTTAACGCCCTGACCAATGATGCCTTGTCCCAGTTGGGCACCAGTGTTTCAGGCCGCCTGGGTGATGCCAAATGGGCATCCCGCATTTTAGCTAAAATTATGTAAAGTTATGTATGAGAAACTTTTTTGTTGACAAATGATAAATTTATGGTAGGTTATCTTTAACGCCAATTTTTGAATTGAAAAACTGGCTGCATAACCTCCTTATTATCCTTGAAAAAATCAGCCGTCGGATTTGCCGACTGACGGCTGATTTTTTTTTGCAGATTTTTACGGATAATGATTATTCGTCTTCAGGCATGCTATTGAGCCGTGCCTTGATGGCCTTGAGCTCCTCTTCAAGGATTTTGGCCCTGTCCTGGAGTGCCGTTTCATTTACAGCCCCGGGTACCGGGGCAGCAGCGGGGCCAAACCCGCGGCCCATGCCGCGCCCCATACCTCTGCCGCCGCCAAAGCCCCTGCCGCATCCACGGCCGCCGTACCCTGCACTGGAACCCGTGCCGTATCCGGTCCCGGCCATGTTGCGATTTGTACACATCCCCTGGCCTCTTCCGGTCATGGGTCCTGCTCCTTGTGGTCCTCTTTGATTAAATCCAGGCATGATATTTTCTCCTTTCATTTTTATTTTCTCAGGGATTTTGACCCTGTCAGTTCCGTGCCGGCTGCATCTTTAATCGGCCGGCGCCGTTGTTGTTTTGATCATTTGATCATAATATAGAGCCGTCACGCA
>JAKSBO010000788.1 GCA_022361095.1 Desulfobacterales bacterium
GTCGGCCCATGGCCGTTATACTTGGATGTGGCGATGGGGTAAAATGTTGTGTAAAAAACATATAATGTCTTGAAATACCAGTTTGGAAAAATAAATAACCGGCTCACCGGCACCACGGTTTACAATTCCCGGTATAATCAACTGATCCGGGCAAATGTAACTCTTCCTTGTCCTGTACGTTACCCTGATTTTGGGGGTTTACTTTTCGTCCCAATGCAGATATTAACCTGACAGGCTGTTTCGAACCGTCTCTTTTGGTCATAAATAAAGGCCCGCTTCCTGTAACAAAAAAATTCAAAAAGGAAATGTTATGAAGATATTATATCATATCTTATTGGTTGTTGTGCTTTCTGCAGGGATTGTTTCAGCATCACCGAAGGTTGGAAAGATTGCCTCACGGGACTATGATCCTTCCGGAATGTTTCGCGGGACAGGAAATGTCAGTTTAATGGTCCGGTGTGATATTTCATCATTGGAGAGAGACCTCGTCCGGAAAGGCGGATATGATTTTTACATGATTGATGGGTTTGGCCAGAGTGCCGCTGAACCTGGAGATCCGGTGCTGCCCTCACGGTTCATTCGTGTTCTGATTCCCCAGGGATATGAATTTTATAAAATCAAGGAGATTGTGCCTCTCACACAGGTCCGTAAATCGGTCTCAAAGGTGTTCCCAAAACAAAAAGAGCGACATCTCGGCAGTACAAGAAAAGGGTCATTTGTCCCCCTAAAAATCCGGGCTGCCGGACGGCGAAAATCCATCGAATATGTCCATACGGCAAAAATTAGAAATCACCGGATGGCGGTCTTCAGATTCAGTCCGGTCCGGTTTGACCCCTCGGGCAAGACAGCAGAAGAGAGCGGCACCTTTACGATCACCACGTCCCTTGAATTATCCGTGGTTTTCAGACCGAAAACAACGGCAGATCTTTCCAGATCTTTCAAAGCGGCAAGATCTGAAACCCTTATTGACAACTACATCGCCGATACTGTTGTGAACCCCGAAGATCTGGAATCAACGGCTGTGCCTGCATCTGCAGAGACCTCATCCATTGATGCGACGGCCTGCGATTACCTGATTATCACGGCCCGGGCCCTTGAAGATGAATTCCAGGCCCTGGCCGGTCACAGGGCGGCAATGGGCCTGACCGTGGATATCGTGACCGTGGAGGATATCTACGCAGACTATGAGGGCGCCAGCCGGCAGGTAAAAATCAAGAAGTGCATTCTGGATTATGCAGAAAACAAGGGCACCTTGTGGGTTCTCCTGGGCGGGGACGATACCATTGTCCCGGATCAGGACTGCTATGGATCTGTGAACCGCGGGGAGACAACTGATTTGACAATCCCCACAGATCTGTATTACGCAGGCCTGGATGACATGGACTGGAATGATGACGGGGATGCCCTACCCTGTGAAATTGCAGATGAGGGCGACAGTATAGACCTTTATCCCGATCTGTTTGTGGGCAGGGCACCGGTCAGGTCCGGGACTGATGCCCAAGTGTTTGTATCCAAAACCATCGCATATGAAACCGCTGGTTATGATCCTGATTTTCATGAGGCCGCCCTGTTTATGGGTGTGGAGCTGTGGAGCGCCGAGCAAGACAGGAGTGACGCCGACTGGAAGAGTGAAGCACTCTGGACCCGTGTTCATGAAGACCGGGCCCTTGCATTGCCGGCAGATAAGTACCGGTTTTATGATACGGGCACGGACTTTACCGGCGGCGCTGACTATGATGTAGACCGGGCAAATCTATCGGCACAGATCAATTCAGGCTATGGTGTCATCTGGGCGGCCACCCATGGCAACAATAATATTTTCAAAATGGAAACCGGCAATTACTTTTATTCAAGTACAGCCGGAGATCTTGTCAACCAGGACCGCCAGGGTATTGTTTATACCATGGCCTGCAGTACCAACTGGTTTGATTCGCAAATTAATTCAACAGACGGTTATCAGTCAACCGTTGACCCCTGCCTTTCAGAATCCTTTATCAGGAATCCCGAAGGCGGAGCTGTGGCATACATAGGCTCGTCGCGGTATAGCTGGGGCTACAGTTTTTTTAACAGCGGCAGTATATATTATGGTGCCTCCTTTCAGTATGCGGAACAATTTTTTAAAATGCTGTATTACGATGAGGATCTTTTAAGTATAACCGGCAGCAGTGCAGATCCTGCCCTGTTCGGCAAACGCATCGGTGCGGTATTTGCCTCCCACAAGATGGAAAAGGTGCCGGACTCAGAGTCCTACGGTTCCATGCGATGGCTGCAGTTTTCACTGAATTTCATGGGTGATCCCTTCACAAAGATTATGGTTAAACTGCCCCAGGATACTGACCTGGACAGGGATATCGACGGGGAAGATCTGGCTGC
Organism: Desulfobacterales bacterium; assembly: GCA_022361095.1. Classification (GTDB taxonomy): domain Bacteria; phylum Desulfobacterota; class Desulfobacteria; order Desulfobacterales; family Desulfobacteraceae; genus Desulfobacter. The sequence goes on from JAKSBO010000788.1 coordinate 2,374, forward strand.
CTTTATCAGCAGGACGTCAACCAATGCCCCGGATTTATGGGAGCTTGCCCGGCGTTTCGGGAGTAGTATTTCAAAATAGCAGACCCGATTTATTCCGGCTTCGGCTAACAAAAACTTTAATTTACACAAGATCCTGCAGGAGGTAATGTAGAGAACAGGAGAACTGACCCCAAATTGCATAAATTTTTTTTTAAAAACTAATGAAAATACTTGATATTAGAGAACAAAAAAGATTTATCTTTCTAAATAAGGAATTCACTTTGGGTGAGATCCTGATTTAA
>JAKSBO010000833.1 GCA_022361095.1 Desulfobacterales bacterium
ACTGATAAAGTATTTTATGTGTGGTTTGATGCACCTATCGGTTATATTTCAATAGCTGCCAATCATACAGATGACTGGGAAAAATGGTGGAAGAATCCTGACGAAGTTGAACTTTTTCAGTTTATAGGAAAAGACAATATTCCCTTCCATACAGTAATCTTCCCTTCAACTCTTATAGGATCAGGCGGGGACTGGACAAAGCTCTATCATATGTCTTCCTCTGAATACCTTAACTATGAGGGCGGAAAATTCTCCAAGAGCAAGGGAGTAGGTGTTTTCGGAACAGACTGCCGTGATACAGGCATACCTGCTGATGTATGGAGATTCTATATATTCTACAACAGACCTGAAAAATCGGATTCACTTTTTACATGGAAGGATTTCCAGGAAAAGGTAAACTCAGAGCTTATCGGAAACCTCGGAAACCTTGTTAACAGAACAACAACTTTTATATCAAGATTTTTTGACGGCGAAGTTGTTGAATGCGATAAGGATTCAGAGTTCTGGCAGAATGTCAGAAAATATGAAGATAAAATCACTGCCCACTTTGAAAAAGCAGAGCTTAAAGATGCATATCATACAATTTTTGAACTTGCAGATTACGGAAATAAGGTATTTCAGGAAGCAGAACCCTGGAAAACAAAGGCAGATGATCCTGAAGGAACAAAGAAGCTTCTTTCAGACCTTATATATCTTGTAAGAGATCTTGCATATCTTATTACACCTTATACTCCTGCAACTTCTGAAAAGATTGCATCATTTATCCAGACTGAAGCAATGTCATGGGAAAAACTGGGCGATCCGACAGGAGAGGTTAAAATAGGAAAGAGCGAGATACTCTTTTCAAAACTTGAAGATGATTTTATTGAAAAAATGAGAGAACGGTTTACCGGAACTCAGAAAGAGAGAGAAATGGAAGACAACAAAGACAAAGCACCGGAAGAACTTCCTGTAGAAGACAGATTCGATGCTAAAATAGATTTAAGAGTAGCTAAAATTACAGCTATTGAAAGACATCCTGAAGCTGAAAAGCTCTATATTGAGACAATCGATACAGGAGAGGAAGAGGAAAGCCAGATTGTATCAGGCCTTGTTCCTCATTATAAAGAGGAAGAGCTTCTTAACAGGAATATCATCCTTGTTAAAAACCTTAAACCTGCAAAACTCAGAGGCGTTAAAAGCTACGGTATGCTTCTTGCTGCAGAAGGCGAAGACGGAACTGTAGAAGTTATTTTTGCAGATAATGCAGAGCCCGGAACTCCTGTTGTTCTTGAAGGTTCTCCTGCAGACAAGGAT
>JAKSBO010001127.1 GCA_022361095.1 Desulfobacterales bacterium
ATAAGTTACTAAGTTTCTTTCATGTTTTGTTGTGGGGCGAGCCTGGGTGCTGATAGACCAGGTCGGCCCATGGCCGTTATAAGAAAGTCTGTGTAAGTTACTCAGATCTTTCAAACTTTGTTGTGGGCTGAGCCTGGCAGCTGATATGTCAGGTCAGCCCGTGGCTGTTATATCAATCCAATACCTTTGTTTTTGGATCTTGAGTTGAGGATCATTCGTTGTATTTTCAAAGATGCCGCCACATTTTTCTATTAATCTCCGGGATCCCCAATTATCAGTATCACATGTTATCAATGCTTTCCTGATCCCAAGTGATGAACAAATTGGGATTGCTTGTTTAAGCATTTCCGTGCCGTAACCTTGCCGCCTATAACTTTTGACGACTCCGTAGCCAATGTGACCGCCAATGCTTTCCAGAAAGTCATTCAAATGATGCCTGATTGATAACCGCCCGACAACCTGTTCTTTGACAACACCGACAAGGAAAGTATTCGGAACAAACTTGTCAGGTAATCCTCTGCCTAAAGCCCACCCTTCGAGTTTATTAATATACTCAGCAAAAGGAATGGATTCATCAAAATCAAAGGCAAATTCAAAAGGCGGGGTTTCATTCTTGAATGCAGCGATCGCATTATTGAAAGATGCTTCATCTTCAGGGCGTAACCCCCTTAATTTCAATTTGTGTGATTTCATATTTCGTCCGATTATATGACCTGCCGACCCTCTTTGCTTCGAGATCCGTTAGCCGGCTGGTGTCCGAGGACTTCTCAATGACGGGAAGTCCCATTCCGATTGTATGTTTTATAAATTGGGGTGCATTCTTGCTAAAAAACCGCCTTTTTCAGTTTCGATGAGTTTTTCTGCGTACCAACCATACTTTAAAGCATAAGAAGCCAGTGTGCAGAAATCTACATGAAGCCAGCGCATCTATGGGCCGACGTTTTTTTCATACCACAGACGGAATTCCAATTCCCCCGGATAACCTTTTTGATTTGGGGGATCAGCAACTTCAGGCTCTTTGACAGAATTGACCAGCAACTGCCCGCCGGGCCGGATAAGTCTTTCGCATCTGTGCAGCAACCCTTTTATTCCTTTAAGGGTTTCACATATGCCGATATTATGTCCGAGCATAAAAATTGTATCGAATCGTCCGCTGTCGAAATGTAAAAAATTTTCCTGCCTGGCATCCTTTATTCCACGCTCTGTCATTATCTGAACTGCCTGGGGGCAGATATCGATAGCGGTAACGTTATAACCTTGTTTTTCGAGCGCAAGGGCATGGACCCCGGTTCCGGCACCAACGACAAGAATTTTGCCGCGACAATATTCAATCGCATTATCTGTTGTTAAGTATTCTTCATGGGAACGAAAGAAAACAGAAACCGGCAGTGACCTTGTTTGGCCGTTTTTAAACTCATGTATGAGTTCTGCCGATTTTTTGCCGCGCCAATAGGCAAGAAGTGCCTGTCCAAAGGGCGCAAGTGCTGGCGTATTTGAATCTTTCATTTTGTTTTATCAGTTTGGTGTTAGACCGCCATCCACAGGGAAAATCCCGCCGGTAATCCATTTTGCCTGATGTGAGGCAAGAAAGACGGATATGTTGGCAATATCATCCGGTACGCCAATGGTTTGCAGAGGATAAATTGTTTGAATCATGGTGTCAAAACGATTTTTTGCTTCGTCATTAAGTTGGTCATAATTTCTTTTTACCTGGTTCGTTGTGATGGTGCCCGGGGCAATGGAATTGACCCTGACGCCATTGGGGCCAAGTTCATAAGCCAGGGCTTTTGTAAAAGACTCAATGGCGCCTTTGGTCAGCGAATATGCTGTTGACGGTCTGTCAGGTAACATTCTTTTTGAAAAATATGATGAAATATTGATTACATTTCCTTGGGACCCAATCAAATCGTCCAGAAAAATTTGGGTGAGCAGGTATGGCACTTTGACATTTAAGTTAAAATGATAGTCTAATAATGTTTCTTTCGTATCTTTAAAAGGGATAAACCTTGCGATACCTGCATTATTTACCAATATATTGACCTGTATATTTTTTTGGCCGATCTGTTTGTGAATTTCAGTGAGCGCTTGTTTATCGGTGATATCCCGGGTTATACAAAAAACGTCAACATCATATTGCCGGAGCTGTTTTTTGCATTGCATCATTTTTTGTTCATCTCTGCCCAGGATCACCAGATTTGCGCCATGTTCAGCAAAGGCGGTTGCAATCGCAAATCCTATTCCGTCACTGCCTCCTGTGATAAGTGCTGTTTTGCCGGTTAATTGTTTCATATCTCCTCCGGAATTAATATTATGGGCAACATGCCGAAACTGATCAGGAGGATAACCGAATTAAAAAAAATGTAATTAACATAGGTTAAAATGTATTCTTTTTTTTATTCTTGATAACGAAACATTTGTGATGCCAAGGTAGGTTGCCAAGTGGTAATCCGGTATTCGCCGGGATAAGGCGGGATTATCAATGCAAAATTTTTGGAACCTTTCGGTTGCTGATGTTGTTAGGAATTCATATTCCCTGAAAAATTTTTCTTCTGCAAATAATTCTGCATACGGCAGAGCAAATTTTTCCCAATAACCATGGTCCAACAGCCACGAAAAAAACGATTCAAAGTGACAGACCGATATCTTGACATCTTCCAAAGCGGCGATACTGAACAGGCTGTCGTTTTTTCGGGCCGAAGGCGCAACAGGCCATGCGAACTGGCCTTCACGGAAGAAGCCTTTATTAAATTCCTTTCCCGCTTTGTCTGTGTAAAAAAGCCGAATAATGCCTTGATGGATAAAAAAAATTTTATCCCATTTTTCTCCGGCAACAACCAGTGTTTTTTTACGTGGATATTTCCGCTTGATGAAAAGGCTTGATAATTCTTCCAGTTCTTTGTTACACGGCGAGTCGTTATGGAATACGTTTTCTTTTAGCGCTGCCGGCAGAGATATGTTGTCGAAATCTGACAAAATCCGTCCTCTCTTAAAAAGATTGTTTTATTAAATCGTTCCCCTTGAATTTTAGCGTCCGGTACCGGCATGGCCGGGAAGCCCTATCCTGATTAAGCGTCCTTCATGAATTTTTCGATAATTTCAACCGCATTGCCAATTCCATTTTCACAACGGATTTTTTCGCCCAGCGTTTCAGCATTTGCCTGAAGAACCGGATTTGATAGCACATGCTTGATGGCTGCGGCCAGTTTTTCAGCGGTCAGTCTTTTCTGGGCAATGGGCTGACAGCCCGCGCCGAGCATGTGGATACGCCGTCCCCAGAAAGGTTGATCGCCGAAGAACGGCACGATGACAGACGGCTTACCTGCCTGAAGGGCGGCGGCCGTTGTCCCGGCACCGCCATGATGTACCACGGCGGCCATGCGGGGAAACAGCCAGGCGTGAGGCGCCTGGTTGATCTGCAGAATTGTCTGCGGAAGGCGTTCGGCTTGCAGGCCGCCCCACCCGGTCGCGATAATGCCCCGGGCACCGGATTCCCGAAGGGCATTGATGACAATATTGGCCAGGCGGCGCGGGTTGCGTCCAGCCATTGAGCCGAAACCGACATAGACCGGAGGTTGTCCCGCCTCCAAAAAGGCTTCGAGTTCCGGCGTTGGTTTCCAGCCATCGCTTTGGTTTAGAAACCAGTACCCCGTCACTGCCGCAGTTCTGGGCCAGTCGGACGGTGGGGGCGCTACATGCCTGCTGAAGGCGTGAAGAACAGGAATCGCCTTCCCTTCTGTGGTGTGCAGGATGTCAAACCGCTTCTGTGGGGGAAGGTCGTGTGCCCCGCGCCATGCTTTGACGTGTTTGCCGGCAGACACACCCATGAGCTTGTTGACCATGTTGTAGGTCATGAGGTTGTACCTTCTTCCCAGTCTCAGGTCGGGGAATCCCATATTCGGATGCGCTGCTGTCGGCACCATCATGGGCATCGGCAGCGCCATAATCACCGGCACACCGAGTTTCTCTGCAAAATGAGGCCCCCCATATGCCTTTGGATGAAAAATGATCAGGTCGGGTTTAGACGCCTTTGCAGCATTCCAGCCTTCCTGAAGCAGGGACTGCTGCATGGGGCCGACCTGTTTTTTCATGCTGAGGATCCGTCTGATCACATTGAACAGGTTGTTCGTGTTTTCGAGCATCTCGCGCCCTTGATCCGTATCCAG
>JAKSBO010001066.1 GCA_022361095.1 Desulfobacterales bacterium
ATAAGTTACTAAGTTTCTTTCATGTTTTGTTGTGGGGCGAGCCTGGGTGCTGATAGACCAGGTCGGCCCATGGCCGTTATAAGAAAGTCTGTGTAAGTTACTCAGATCTTTCAAACTTTGTTGTGGGCTGAGCCTGGCAGCGGATATGTCAGGTCAGCCCGTGGCTGTTATATATGAATTCTACCCATAACATCGGGAGGCGGAGATGAAAAAATTTATCACTGTTTCATTAACTATTATGATCGCTGTGATCTTCCTTGCACCCTATCCGGTGTGTGCAAAAAAGCCTGTTAAAATAGGCGTGCTGGTGCCCCTTACCGGAATTGCCGCCCAGGGCGGACTGGAAATGAAGTACGGCATTGAAATGGCTGCCCGGGAAAAGGGAACGGTTCTTGGAAGCCCCATTAAGCTGCTGGTTGAAGATACCCAGGTAAAACCGCCCATTGCGGTTTCAAAGGCGGAAAAACTGGTTTACAAAGATGACTGCAAGGCATTGATCGGTGTTCTATCCAGCGGCGTGGGCCTTGCCCTTGCCAAAAACATTGACAAGCTGAATGTGCCCTTTTTAAGCACCCATGTCATGACCACTAAATTTTATGGCCTCCATCCCATGGTTTTCAGATCCGGACAATTGGCCAATGACCAGACAGCCGTCGGCAATGTCAAGGGAATCCTGGCGCGGCCCGACCTGAAAGACCGAACCTATTACGTCATTGTCCACGATTATTCCTGGGGTCATGACGCCGGGGAAAGATTTATCGATTTGGCCAAAAAGAACGGTATTAAAATCTATAATGAAAAATATGACAAAGCCCCCATCAAGACAAAGGACTGGTCATCTTATATCAGTAAGATCAAGGCCTCCGGAGCAGATGGGGTATACATGGCATTTATCACCAATGTGATTCCGGTTTTTGCCAAACAGGCCTCTGATTTCGGCCTCCAGGACAAGGTGAAACTGGTTACCGCAGCAGCCCCCGGCCCTATGGAACTGGCAGCCGGCGGAGAAGCCTGCCACGGGATTTTCGGGACATCGGACTGGTCCTGGGATGTCAACAAC
>JAKSBO010001092.1 GCA_022361095.1 Desulfobacterales bacterium
GGTATCTAATATTAGCGATTCGGATGCGACAGTAACCGTTATCCTTTATGATCAAGATGGGAATATTTTTCAAGATGATGGCAGTGACAATACCGGGTTTATTTGGGTTGATAATCATGACGGTAATTATAATGACAATTTTTCGGGAGGGACTGTAACTTATACGCTATCAGGTCATAGTACATCAGGCATTTATATTCGTCCAGATACAACAACTTCAATGCAAGGCTATGGTGTTATAAAATGGTCTAACTCAACTGAAAACATAGTATCACTTATTGCAATTGGATTTGACAACTATGTGCATACCAACCCAACCACAAAAAGCCGAGCACGGTATAGTATTGAAATTAATAATGGTATGCCGTTTTAACGCAATAGATGAAAATAGGAGAGTGCTTATCTATTAATTCTCTGGATGATTGAACAAACTGTGAGGTTTGATCCATCATGTGAGTATGAAACCAAAATTTCAATTCGGGATCATTACTATTTTACTAAAGAAAAAAATACCTCTTCTATGTTCTGTTGATATTTGTTGAAGCATCCATAATTTGCCGTCCTTAATATTAACCTTCTGGAGGGAGAACCTATGGGAAACGCAAATTTTACAGATCTTATTTGGCATAAAATTTGAAAATTTCTAAAAATCCTAAAGAATCATTTTGCGATTCAGTGTTCAGATTTTGTAGCTCAAATTATTCTATATTGTTGCAAAAACAGGAGATTGGAACGGATTGTTTTTCATAGGGTTATAGGATATCGAGCATGCGTTTCATTATTAACGCGAGAAACTATCACTCCATCTTCCGCTTTTCATTTTTGTGACATAAATTGATGGATGGGTAAGTCATTAACTTTTTATTGAAGGAGAGTTTAACATGAGAAAAAAACTGTGGTCGATTAATTTTCTATTTTTAATTTTTTTCATTTCTAATGGCTATGCAGGTGGTGGGTATAGTTTATTACCAAAGGGAACGATTAAAGGTATGTGCGTTAAGTATAATGATGCATCATTTATTGATATTACAAGTGGGTACTGCGAAGCTAATGGCAAATATTATGAAGTGGAATCAACCACAACATATGAAGTTGATGTAAATGATATAATTGGTGGGAAATTTACCTATGTTTATATTGATGATTCAGGCTCCAATTCCATTACGCCTTCAATAATGAGTACCGATGATATTCCTTCATGGAGTGATGACAAACAAGGTTGGTATAGAAAATGGACGAATGATTCAAAATCAACAATTGTTGACGATGAAGATCAAAATGATCGATGTATAGGAGTGATTTTTTGTGAAACCGATTATAGTATTATGAAATTCGATTCAGTTATTGAAGGAAATAATGTTCGCGTAAATACTAGTAAAAAAATAATTAGATTACTTTCTGGTGCATCTGGTGTAGGTACTTGGTCAAGCCTTAATACGCATTCCGACTTTGTTCCGGAAAATGCTGTCAAATCAATACTTTTCGGAGAAGTTCAGCAAGCTAATGGGATATGCCAAATTTATTTAAGCTCTGATGAATTAAAATCATTTTATAATGGCGTTGGTGCGAGAGGGTATTTAATTACTGATGCAATTGGGGCAGTTGTGTTAGGAGAATCTAGGAATATTGCATGGTATACTGAAAGCGATGATCATACTGTAATTATTGAAGTAAGAGGCTTTGTTTACACCAGATAAAATGAAAATGTGCTTGAGAACTTGTCAGTCGATTAAGGGAGAATCCATAGCAAAAACTGACAATGGGGCCGCTTATTTTCGAAAAGGTCATTAATCCGCTGAGAATACATGACCTGATCAGTAAGGCCCATGATCAAAATAACACTGCGCATCTACTTGTTTTTTAAGTTATCCTCGGCGTTACGCTAAATTAAATATGCTTCTATTGGCGTGTCTTGATGGAGGCTTAAAATCCGGCGGATATGTGGCGGATATCATTCTGGTCATGGGCCGTACCCCTCGTAAGGCAAAGCAGCCGGAAGCAATACAAAATAAGTATTGCTCCTTAAATAATCCGACAGGCTCATTGCATGCACCTTTAGACTTCTTGAGCCGGGCGTATTCCCCTGAGTACCTTCAGCGCGTCTTTTCCGGCTGTGAGCAACACCGTATCTATTTACCCTATCAGCCTCCGCGGCCAGTTTTTTTGCGCCCCAATATCCCCTCGCCGTAACGGTTCATGGCGGCTTATCATTTTAAAACATCAATAGTCCATTTATGATCGACAATGACCGGGGCTAAATCGGATATCTGGGATGTCCCGAAAAAATCACCGTCCATCACATCAAAATAGAGTCCCTGGGCACCAGGCAGATGGTCGGATTCCGCACCATCCACAATCATTGTGAACCCAAATGTATACCGTCCCCGGGTCAGCCCCAGACGCGGTATTCTGCAATCCAGATAACCTTTGGGGCAAAACATGGCCGGAAGGTCAAGCCCGCTTTCAATGGTGCGGTTTCGAAAAAGAACACGGCCGTTCCGATCACTGACCGTAAAAGAAAAATCAATGGATTTCACCTTATCGATTTCGGCTTTGTACCCAAACCGGAAAATGTATTCTCTGCCCGACACAAGGGTGTTCACCGGCCGGCGTTCGTGATCCAGCAAGCCGAAAGAGTAAATACGAACATGGCCTGTGCCCCGGCGGTCATCCCATTGCTCAATGGACAATGCCTTGTCTTGATCGTCAAAGGAGTTCAGGTACCCCCGGATCATCCGGGCAGGGGCTCCCTCCATCTTCTTTTGACCTTTATCCAGCACAAGTACCCGGGTGCATAAATTCTCTATGGCTGCCATGGAATGACTTACCATAATAATGGTTCTGCCTTCCTTGCCAACATCCTTCATCTTGCCCAGGCATTTTTTTCGAAACGATGCATCCCCCACCGCCAGAACCTCATCCACCAGTAAAATATCCGGCTCCAAATGGGCAGCCACAGCAAAGGCCAGACGAAGATACATACCGCTGGAATACCTTTTGGCAGGCGTATCCAAAAATTTTTCAACTTCCGCAAACCAGACAATTTCATCAAATTTACGCTTGATTTCCGCCCGGTTCATACCCAGAACCGCCCCGTTCAGATAGATATTTTCCCGACCGGTAAGTTCCGGATGAAACCCCGTACCCACCTCAAGCAGGCTTGAGACCCGTCCATTGATTGTCACTTCTCCCGTGGTGGGCCAGGTAATCCGGCTCAATATCTTTAGAAGTGTAGACTTACCGGCCCCGTTCCTGCCGATCAGGCCTAGACGTTCCCCTTGGGGTACCTTAAATGACAAGTCCTTTAATGCCCAGAAGCTTTCAGGCTTTTGGGACTCGTTCCTTTTTTGTTCCAGAGGGGCAGAATTCATAGATTGCCGCAGACGGTCTGCAAATGCCGTAAAGCTCTCCTTTAACGAAGCATTGGCAAAAAGACCACCATGATGACGCCGGTACTGCTTGCCCAGATTTTCTGCATTAATGATATTGGACATGGTTATATTATATCGGCAAATTCCCGCTCATTCCGGATGAAAAACTTAAGCCCGAAAATAAATATCGCTACAGACAGTACCACCGAAATAAAGAGCCCAGGCCAATATACCAGGGCTTTCTCTCCTAACAGCACCCATCTGAATCCGTCAATCACCCCCACCATGGGATTAAGGCTGTAGATAAACCGCCAGCCATCCGGTACAAGACTGCTGGAATACCCCACAGGGGAAAGATACAGCCCAAATTGAAGGATAAAAGGCATCAAGTGTGTGAAATCGCGATACTTCACATTCAGCGCGGCCACAAACAGCCCGGTACCCAGGGAGGTCAATACGGCAATTGCCATGAACCCCGGCAGCAGCAGAATAGTCATACCCGGCCACACCCCGTAAACCAACATCATCCCAAAAAGCAGCGCAAAGGCAATAAGAAAATCTGCCACAGCCACCACCACGGCGGCCATAGGAATAATCACCCGGGGAAAATAGACCTTTGATACCAGCGAGGTATTAGACACCAGGGAATTGCCGGTACTGAAAAGAATATTGGTGAAAAATTGCCAGGGCAAAAGCGCGGCCAGCACCATAACACCGTAGGGTGCCTGCCCTGAAGGTAAATTAGCCAGCTTACCAAAGACAAAGGTAAAAACCGCCATGGTAGACAAAGGCTTTATCACACCCCAGGCCACCCCGGCCAGGGTTTGTTTATACCGGACTAAAATATCCCGCCAGGCCAGAAAATAAAAAAGATGCCTGTAGTGCCAGACATCTTTTAGAACATTTCCGGCCGGAGTATCCGGACGAATTATGATTTTAAAGTCGCTTGTGTTGGTTTTCAATCTTCGGCATCTTCTCCATAATATGCGGTATAATATTTATTATAATACCGATAGTAACGCTCCCGTTTCACGTCCACACGGTTTAAAACCACGCCAAGAATTTTTGACCCCACTGATTCAAGCTGCTTGACGGCATCCTTGATGTATTTTCGGTCCACCTGCTTGGCTTTGACAACCAGCAGCACCCCGTCTGTTCCCGGAGACAACACCAGGGCATCACTTGCCGGCAGCACCGGCGGTGTGTCAATAATTACAAAATCATACACATTGGAAAGATGATTCAAAGCAAAAGCCATCTTACCGGAGTTAACCATCTCAGACGGGTTGGGCGGAATTTTTCCCGACGGCACAAGATGTAAATTATCAACATCCGTTTTGGTTACCACAGACTCAATCATATCGGCCAGGTAGGGAAACTGGTGGCCTTCATCCATAAACTCCCGGAACATTTTTTCAAAATTGACATCATGTTCAATCGTGGTATCAATCTGACTTGCAGGCATCGGCGTAAATTTAAACTGCCCGTTATAAATGGCGGCTGCCGTTTTAAATGCCTCCACAATATGCATGGACAAATGTTTTTTCAAGTCCGCCATGGTAATCATACCCATGGTGGTCAAAATAGTTCCCAATTTCTGCACCGAACGCCTCTGGTGACCAATGGCCACCTGGGCCTGTTCCTTTGTCAAAAGCTCAGCCGCCACCAGAGAGGATGCAAGCTTTTTGCTGTCCGGCCTGTTTTTCCAGTATACATCTGTGAGGCTACCCTCGAAAAAACTCAATTCCACCGAATTTTCTTCATCCGCAATGGAAAGAATCCCGGTACGCCGCTGCAAAGTATTCAGCTTAACCAGATCATTCAGCTTAATTTTTGCGGTTGATCCCTCAGCCATCAACGTGCCCAGTTGCTCCGAGACCAGCTCGGAAAGCCCGGACTCGCCTTTTTTACCAAACCGATGGGTCAATCCGGGTTTTCTTAGATCACAATCTACCATCAGCACATGCTGGCCGGTCTGGGCAATGGTATACGCCAGATTTGCTACAGTATTGGTCTTACCCTCCTTTTCCGTGGCACTGGTCACACAGATAACATTCAAATCCCTGTCCATGGAGGTAAACTGAAGGTTGGTCCGCATGGTCCTGTAGGATTCGGCGTACCCGGACTTGGCAGGGTACTGGTCCAGCATAGCGCAACTTTCTTTTTTGTTCCTTTTTTTCAGCTTCAACATCTATTTTCCTCCATATGAGGCGCTTTTCAAACTTGCATCAGGCACAACAGCAATCACAGGATACCCAAGAAACCGTTCCGCATGATCTTCATTTCTAATAGTTTGATCAAAATATTCAAGAAAGAATGCCACCCCTACACCACCAAGAATTCCCATTATAATACTGAGCAGAAAATTACGTTTTTTGTTGGGTTTAACAGGCTTTTCAGGCAGATCCGCAGTCTCTACAATGGTCAGATTGGACGCATCTGAGGATTGAAGGATATTAGACTCTTTCACCTGGGACAACAGAATATCATACAGTTGCTGGCTGGTATTGACGTTTCGCTGATAAATATTGTAGGCTAACTCCTTCTCACTGGTCTGCATGGCCTCGTTTTCAAACTCAGCAATCTGCTTTTTAATTTCTCGCTCCTGCTTCGCCAGCATATCGCGCTCCTGCTTCATGGCAGCCACCTTTTTTCCCAGTTCACTCTTCAGCTTGGCCCCGGTATTTTCGATTTTAGAAACCACCTCTACCATTTTAGGATGTTTAGATTTATAGACCTTTGACAAATGTCCCATTTCAATTTCCAAAGAAGTCAGGGTTGAATATAAATCTCTAATAATGGGATCATTCACCAGAGATTTGATCTGCATGATATTTGCACTGTTTCCCACGGCTGCCTGCAATCCTTGGAGCTTTGCATCAAGCTCCAGCTTGTTGTTCTTTATTTCAAGGTAGTTCCGGTTAAAGGAGGCAATCTTCTGAGTGATCAGGGTCTGCCTTCCTTCCATGGAAAACATCTTCTGGGACTGCTTGTAATCAATAAACTCTTTTTCCGCATCCTCCAGCTTCTTTTTTACACCGTAAAGTTCATTGGTCATCCAGGACAGCTTGTCCGTGGATGATTTCAGTTTGGTGGAAAGGTCAAACTCGATATATGTTTGAGCCATGGCATTAGCAATATCCCGGGTGCGCTTGGGGTCGGTATCTTCCACCACAATTTCCATGATCCGGGTTTCGTCCACCGGGTTCACCTTAATTTTTGATACAAGCTGTCTATACGCTTTATCCACGACCTCATCCAACACAGTATCCTCTAACGTCTGTTCAGGTTCAGGCAGCAATTGCTTTATGAAATTCTTGACACCGCTTTTGATCAGCTTGATACCGCTTTTCACCTGCGTCATGAACCTGACCATTGGATTGGAGGATTCAAATTCCGTATTAGGGCTTAAATCAACCTCCTGGGCCACGAGTTTGAGAACAGGCTTTGATGTAATCAGCTTGAAATGGGTGTTAAAATTTTTTTCTTCAGTATAAAACGTGTCCAGTGAATAGGACTGACCTGGAGTAAGCGACAAACTTGTATTCAAACCGATCACAAGCTTTGATTTCGCCTGGTACACCGGTTTTGAACTGAAAGTAAACACAGCGGTTGCCACCATCGTAAACAGCAAAAAGGATAGAATTAACTTCTTGCGGTTCAGCACCACATTCAGGTATTCGGATAGATGGATCTCTTTTTCATTAATCTGTTCTGGGATCTCAGGTGTCATATGAACTCCTTAAAGCCAGGTTTCAGGGATATGAATGTGGTCACCGGGTTTTACGGGGAAGTCCGGACTCCGGCCGTCCTGCACCTTTTCCAGATTCACCTTGATGACCTTTTGTTTGCCGTCTTCATTTCGTACAATTTTTACCCGTGATATGGCGGCATACTTATCAAATCCACCAGCCAGGACACATGCTGTCATAGCCGTCATTCCAGGCTTGTAATCATATACCCCGGGCTTTTTAACCTCGCCTTCAACATATATTTTGTATATGGACTGATTCAACTTATCAGCCCTGGGAATGTAGACAATATCCCCGGGGACCAAAATGATATTATGGGACAAGTCCCCTTCATCCATGAGCCGGGTTAAATCCACCTTAATGGTCGCATTCGTCTTGATGGCTTTTTTGACATCTTCCTCCGTACTGATACCATGGATTTCCCGCAGCACATAAGCAATTGAACCCCGGTCTTTGAGCAGCCCTTCGGCTCTGGCCACCAGTTCAAGAAAATTGGTGACGGATGTCATTTCGTACCGGCCCGGTTTTTTAACCGCACCGGAGATGAAAAAACGGATACTGTGATACTCTTTGACCTGGACATTGACCTGGGGATCAACAAAATAGTCCTGGGCAAGTGGTGTTCGGATCGCACCTTCCAGTTCTGTCAGGGTAAGACCATCGGCCTTTATGGATCCGATAAACGGCACATTGATTTTTCCATGTTCTGATACAGTCACTGCTGCCTTTTCCTGGGCCACACCACCGGCATAAATGGAAACAGTTAGGACATCCCTGGGCCCAATGTGATAGGTATCTGTCTGGCAGAATCCTGTGCCTGACGCCACCAAAAAGAATAGAATAATCGATAGGAATTTGTGTCTCATCTAACTGCTTCCCAAATCATAGTTAAAGGTTAATTCAAACTGCACAAAGCTGTTATCGTAATCAAAATAGTCATAGGAAGAATCCCGGGATTCCATGCCGGATTCCATTGCCAGAGTAAACCGCCGATTCAAAAAATAGGATAGCTTTAAAGAAAAAAATAACGTATCGTCTTCCCGGTCTGTGATCCAAAAGCGCTCATAATCACTTTTCTGGTAATAGCCTCTGAACCTGGCATCAATCTTCTCCATGAACAAGTGCCCCAGAATGAGAGTCACCCGGTCTGCACGGTAATAGGCATTATTGAATCCGGTATCGTTAAAATCCTGTTTAAATTCCAAAGACATGTAGCTTCTTGGTTTTTCACCCTTGCTTAGAATCGACGGATTTCGCCCTTTTATGGAAATGTGCCAGTACGGCGTATCCATGTCATCCTCTCCGGCCTGGTCAAAATCGCGTTCATGGTATCCAACACCTGCGCCCAGTTTAAAATACTTGTACCCGCTGACAATATTCATCCCATATTTTTTTGAAGAATAATTCAAGGCGTCCGATTCATAGTCCATTTCCCCCTGAGCATACTCAAGATCCACCGTGGTGAATTTACTTATTTCATAGTAAATCCTTCCCTTTCCCCTGAACAGAAATGAGTCATACTCGGAACTTGCGGCATAATCAATGCCGGTGGTTTTAATCTCTATTCCGGCAGAAATCCGGGGGGAGATCCGGTACTTGATCCATGGATGGAACCGGTTAATATTATACTTTTCAGTATCAATGAAGTTATCAAGCTCGTCCCGTTCCTCGGGATTCCTTGTTTTGATCATGTGCCCATCCAGCCCGGTTGTAATCCGGGTGAACAGCATGGTCTTGCCGGAAACCTTTAAGTTGTATCCGGCATAATTATTCTCATTAGACGCTTCTGTGCCTGATGGCACATCATCCAGATCATTATAATAATTGAAATGAAATGTTCCCAAAGCTTTGATTTGGCTTTTTGCCGTCTCAAAACCGAACTCAAGACCGGGGCTGATGGTCAGTGTACTGACAGTACGTTCATTGGAACTGTTATTATAAAAATTTGAATCAATCCGGTAACCCGTTTCTATCATAGGCTTAATCAGAAACCGCTCTTCGGCGAATGCCCTCTCTGTCAAAGATAAAAATAAAAAAAAAACGACGACAAAAGCAAATCGCTCATCACGTATCATATCATCCCACCCGTTTACTCATAGCACCATCCCTGGCTGAACTACCCACGATTTTAGCAGGATTCTCTTCAAAAATAGTTCTAACCGCCTTTTCCCCGCCTACTTTTTTTACAGCCTTTACAGTATCGCTAATGCATGGGGGTCTGTGCCTGAGGCTATGCCCGTCAGATGCCACAAAATGAACCTGCCCCTCTTTAACCATATCCCGGGCAATCCTGAAACTAAGCTTTCCGTTTTCACCAGTGATACTTTTACCTGTGATCTGGAACAAAGCCTTTTCAAAAATTAATTCTGTAATCATTTCCGGGTGCCGCATAATGGTCCGGTTACGTTCAGGATGAGCAATAACCGGCATCACTTCCCGCTGCTGCAACTGCCGCAGCAACTTGATGATACCGTCTTTGATAAAAATATCAGGCAGTTCAAAAAGATAATAACTGGAAGCCCCCAAAGGTAGAAGTTCGCCCTGATCCAGTTGGCGGCAGATCTCCGGGGATATACGAATCTCAGCACCCGGCAGCACGTCAAGTGCAATCCTTTTTTCTTTTAATTCCCTGGTAAACATTTCAACAGAAGCCGTCACCATTTCCGGACTCACCTTAAAGACCCCGTTTTTAAAATGGGGAGTGGCAATTATCCGGGAAGTGCCCGACCGTACAGCACACAGAGCCATGTCAACAGCCCTTTTCATATTAGAGGGCCCGTCATCCAAACCCGGCAGGATATGGCAGTGAATGTCAATCATAATAATTTTCCAATATAGCGTTTTTCCTGTAGGATTCAGGAACGCCTTGAGAAGTAATCTTTTTATTTGTTAAAATTTTATGGTAGCCGATCTTGAGAACATTGACGGTAAAATTTTCAAGAATTCTACAATATTTGAGGTGAGTCTATTCGACTGAATGTTAATTTTTCAATAGATTTCTTGCCGGCAGTAATGTCTGTTTCCGAACTTGTACATGACACATATACCCCGATAACGGCGAACATCAATAAAATTAAAATGATAACAAAGTCTTTTTTCATCACAATTACCTCCCTGTTTTGCTTTGATTGAAATAATTACTTACAAGAAAAATAAAAAATTGACTATGGACTACCTGCCGGATCGAGTCAGCACCGCTCTAGCTGTGAGAAACAAAATTTTGATATCATTAAACAGGGACCAGGTGTCAATATACTTCAAATCCAGCTTCATCCATTCGTCAAAGCTTAAGTCATTACGATTGGGTGCAATCTGCCACAGACATGTCATGCCCGGTTTCATGGACAGGCGCCGCCGGTGCCACACTGAATACTCATCCACTTCTTTGGGAATAGGCGGTCTTGGTCCCACCAGGCACATTTCGCCCTTGAGTACATTAAACAACTGGGGCAGTTCATCCAAAGATGTTTTACGTAAAAAGTGGCCAAGCCCGGGAATAATACGCGGATCATCCTTTATTTTAAACACTGGCCCATCCATTTCATTTCTATCTTCAAGCCCTTTGCGAACTTCATCGGCGTTATTCACCATAGTCCGGAATTTATAGAATTTAAATTTCCGGCCATTCATACCCAGTCGTTCCTGGGTGTAAAAAACAGGGCCTTGGGATGTCAGTTTGATGGCAACGGCAATAGCACCAAACACCGGCAACAGCAAAATGGTCAAAACCAGCGCGGTCAGATAATCAAAAATGGTTTTCAGCAGCACCGATCCTTCATTCATGGGTGTGGATTGTAATGTCATATTGTATACACCCAAAAAAGACTCAAAGCGAATCGTCGCGATATTTGGGCGATACATAAGATAATGAATCTCCCAGTCAGGTATAATCCTAACTTTGATCCCCATACCTTCGGCCAATGCCAGATACCGGTCCCCTTTTTTAATTATTTTCAAAGGCATGGCAAATATAAGTTCGTCAACGATGTTATGCCTGAGATAATCTTCCATATCCCTGACCAGACCGATCACCTTGTGGCCGTTCTCCACCGCCTGGCCTACCAGATCCTCTTCAACATCAAAGCAGCCAACGACCCGGTACCCGGATGATTTGTATTTTTCAATGGCCCGAATAACTTCCTTTGCCCGCTCCTTGCTGCCGACAATGAGAATACTGCGCGTATTGAACCCGTCTGTCCGGAGTCGCTCCAGGGTTTTGAATACTATAAATCTGGATAACGTCAGCAAACTTATATTTACAACCAGGAAAGCCCCCATTAAAATACGGCTAACACCTTGAATATGCAAAACATACATAACGAGACTAACAAAAATCATCCCAAGCAGGCTGCCTTTTACAGCGGCTGTAAAAAAATACCAGAAGGGTTTCGCCCTGTATGGCACGTACACATCCATCCATTTGAAAGCCACATACCACGAGATGATGATAAGCATCAAAACCAGGTAGTAATTTGGAGTAGTAGAAAGTGCGTTTAAACCTCCCGGCAGCATATGCTTTTTAAAGAAATAGGCTGAAACGAATGAAAATACCGTGATGGTGACATCAAGGGATTTTTGGAGATCCAGTTTTATTGAACCGTGTTGTCTAAGCAAGGCCGTCGTCTTTTCTGGAGTTAAGAAATAAAAATAAGGGATTTAACATCAGGTA
>JAKSBO010000623.1 GCA_022361095.1 Desulfobacterales bacterium
TTCTAAATGCTTATAATACGTTAATTTTAACTTTAAGGATAAAGGCAGTGTTGCATAATGAGTGAAAATCCAATTGACCACAACGACATCCATACGCTTGAACGGGACGGCAAGCAAATCATTCTCATCGGAACAGCCCATGTGTCCCGGCACAGTGCCCGGCTGGTTTCGGAGACCATTGCATCCGAACAGCCCGATACCGTGTGTGTGGAGCTATGCAACAACCGCCTGGCAAGCATCCGGGATAAGGACAGATGGCAGAACATGGATATCGTAAAAATCATCAAGGAGAAAAAAGCCCTGATGTTGTTTATGAATCTTTTGCTGGCCGCGTTCCAGAAAAAAATAGCCGATAAATTCGGCATAAAACCCGGACAGGAGATGATCAATGCCATTGCGGCCGCAGAGGAGACAGGTGCGGCCATCATCCCTGCGGACAGGGAAATTCAGATCACCCTCTCCCGGATATGGCGGGGGATGGGGCTTTGGGAAAAAATTAAACTGATATTCTCCATGGTATTGTCATTTGGCCAGTCTGATGAGATTGAAGAGGCTGACATTGAAAAGATGAAACACCAGGACATTCTGCAGTCCCTGCTTTCGGAACTTAAAGAGGACCATCCGTTTATCGGCAAAGTGCTGATTGACGAACGGGACCAGTTCCTGGCCGAGAGTATCCGGAGTGCGCCGGGAGACAAAATTGTGGCGGTTGTGGGTGCGGCCCACCTCCCCGGAATTTTGGAATATATTAAACAAGACGCGCCCATTGACCTTGCCGCACTCAAAACACTGCCCACTCCCGGCAGCCTTGGAAAGGTATTAAAGTGGCTTATCCCGGGCCTTATCCTCATGCTTTTCATTGCCGGATTTCTCATGGAGGGCAAAGGTGCCGGAACCGACATGATCTGGATCTGGGTGCTGGCAAACGGTATTTTTGCCGGTGTCGGCGCACTCATCGCCCTGGCCCATCCCTATACCGTTTTTTCATCCGTTTTAGCGGCACCGCTGACATCTTTGAACCCCATGATTGCCGCAGGCTGGGTGGCAGGCCTTGTGGAAGCATTTGCCCGCAAACCCAAGGTGCGCGACCTTGAGGCGATCCCTGGAGATATCACGTCGATTAAAGGGTTCTGGCGGAATAATGTCACAAGGATCCTGCTGGTGGTGGTGTTCACCAACCTGGGCTCTTCCATCGGCACCATGACGGCCCTGCCTTTGATGATCAAACTTTTATCCTGACACGATGGGGGGCAGATTTACTTTTTCTTGATTTCAAATCTGAAGCAGGGTAATGTTTATTCATTAAACATGTATAATTTAGTCGTGTTCTTAAAAAATCTTCTTATAACAGCCATAGGCTGACCTGACATATCTGCTGCCAGGATCAGTCCAAAACAAAGTTTGAAAGATCTGAGTAACATACCCAGGCTTTCTTATAAAATCTTTAAAAATAATACAAAACCCCAGAAGCACAACCGGGTTCATTCACATAAGGTGAGATGGAGTTTCAGACCCAATGGATGTTTTCGTGGCACGCCAGCCTGTATTCACTTCAGATAAAAAGCTGTTCGGTTATGAACTTTTATTCAGGCTCAGCCTGGACAATGTTTTTCCAAATATTGACGGGTCAGCGGCGACATCCGGTGTACTGGCCAACACATTTTTCTCTTTCGGACTCAATGACGTCCTTTCCGGGAAACCGGGACTAATCAATTTCACCAGGGATCTTCTGCTCAAACAGACACCGCTTCTTTTTCCCAAAGAGCATATTATTATTGAGGTTTTAGAAGATATTGAGCCTGAACCTGAAATCATTGACGCATTAAAGTCTTTTAAATCCAAAGGATTCAGGATTGCCCTGGATGATTTTGTTTATGATCACAAATTCAGTGAAATGATCCAGCTGTGCGACATTATAAAATTTGATATCATGGCCACGCCGCTGGACACGCTGGCGCCGGTTTTAAAATCCATAGAAGACGAACTCAGGCACATCACATTGTTGTGTGAAAAGGTGGAAACCCACCAGGAGTTTGAGCAGGCCAAAGCCATGGGATTTAATCTGTTCCAAGGCTATTTTTTTTCAAAACCCGAAGTCATATCAAAAAAAGGCCTGGCCGCCAATCAGATGACCAGTTTAAAACTGTTAAATGAGGTGTCAAAGCAGGATCCGGCTTTAAACGTGATAGAAAAAATGATCAAAAATGATGTGGCCATCTCTTTCAAGCTGTTAACGTTTATCAATTCAGCCTATTTTAAGCGCCCCACCGCCATAGACACGATCAAGGACGCCATCACCTTTTTGGGCCTGCAGGAATTGAAAAAATTTATCAATGTGGTGGTGATATCGGGCATAAACCCGGACAAGCCCAATGAATTGATACGGTTTTCGCTGATCAAGGCCCGGATGTGCGAACAATGCGCCCATGTCCTCAGGACCCGGTTCACTCCGGAAGAGTTATTCACCGTGGCCCTGTTTTCAACCATGGATGCCATTTTGGACATGCCCATGAAAGAGATCCTTGAAAAAATCTCCCTGTCTGAAAAAATCAAAGGGGCATTGTTGGGCAAAAACCGCATATTCAACCAGCTTAATGATCTGATTACAAGCTTTGAACAGGGACAGTGGGACCATACCCGGTTCCGGGCAGACAAAGACTCCAAACTGATTCAAAAACTGCCTGCTTTTTATATGGATGCCTTAAAAATGGCTGATGCCTTCCTTAACCCGCCATAGATTGCCGTATCGGTAAAAACTAGGCCCGCCCCACCGTCATCGGGATTTGGCAAACTTTTGAATGCAGGCCGGATACAGTTCCCACTCTTTTTCCAATCCCTTTGCTTTGACGTCTTCCAGGGTATCACCATCGGCTATTTCAAACGCTTTCTGGCCGATGATGGGGCCTGTGTCTTCCCCGTAGTCA
Organism: Desulfobacterales bacterium; assembly: GCA_022361095.1. GTDB lineage: Bacteria > Desulfobacterota > Desulfobacteria > Desulfobacterales > Desulfobacteraceae > Desulfobacter. The sequence goes on from JAKSBO010000623.1 coordinate 2,925, forward strand.
ACAAAATGAACCGTGCATCCACCGATTTTGCACCCATAGCGGAAGGTGTCCCCGTATCCGTCGATCCCGGGAAATGACGGCAGCAGGGCCGGATGGATATTCATGATCTTATTACCCGGGGCATTGGTGTTGATCCGGTCAATAAAATACGGGGTAAAGACCCGCATGAACCCGGCCAGCACCAGCAAATCCATATCATAGGATTCAATATGATCCAACAGCCGGCGTTCGGCAATCACCCTGGATTTTATGAAAAACAGGCCCTTTTCACGATTCTTTTCCAGATCCACCAGCCGTTGTTTTTCTGCAATATCTTCAAGGTGAAAATCCTTGGGAAGCAGCCTGTCAATATCCTGGGCCTTGCGGCAATCGGCAATGATCCGGGCATACGCCACCACAAAGGTGGGGATGCCCGCCTTTTGTGCGCGTTCCAGGCCTTTGGCCCCATCAACGTCTGATCCGGTAAAAACAATCTCAGCATCAATGCGGCCCTGATTACAGGCATCAATAATGGCCTGAAGGTTGGTGCCGCCACCGGATATTAGTGTGCCGACTTTTAATTTTTCAACCATGGTTCTATTCCTTTCACTATTGGTTACCGTACCCGTTCTGGGCCCCGCAATCGGGACATTCCCATGTAATTCCGTTACAGGTCATTCCCCACTGGTTTTCATACATGCAGGGCTGGCACATGGAAAATCCGCACCGGCACTGCCAGCAGAACATGGCCTGGGCACCGCAGCAATGGCAGGTTTTTGACCGGCGTTGCCGCCGCCGGGACTTCCCGGCTTTGGCCCGCTCCCTGGATTGTTGGGACATAAGGCTTCTCCTTTGCTTTAAAAGGTAGTATATATGCCGCTAATTAAATAATAATTCAACAAACATTTTTCAGGAAAGTATATCATGGCAGCACCAAGTACTATATACCTGATCGACGGCAGCGCATTTTTATACCGGGCATTCCACGCCATCCGCAGTCTGTCCACGTCAAAGGGACATCCCACCAATGCCACATTCGGGTTCACCCGGATCCTGCTGAAACTGCTTAAGGACAAACAGCCCCGATACGCAGGTGTTTTCTTTGATGTCAAGGGCCCGACTTTCCGCCATGACATGTTTGATGAATACAAAGCCAACCGCCCGCCCATGCCCGAAGAACTGGCCGTTCAAATTCCGGACATCAAAGAAGTTGTCAAGGCATTGAACATCCCCATTATCGAAAAAGCGGGCTATGAGGCCGATGACCTTGTGGGTACCTATGCCCGCATTGCCCAGGAACAGGGGTTCAAGGTGGTCATGGTCACAGGGGACAAGGATTTCATCCAGTTGATCAGCGATGACTGCACCCTGTGGGACCCCATGAAGGACACCGTCACGGACCGGGCCAATGTAAAAGCGGACATGGGTATTGAACCCGGGCAGTTCATTGATGTATTAGGCCTTGCCGGAGACAGTGCGGACAACATCCCCGGCGTAAAAGGGGTGGGCGTAAAAACCGCCGTTAAACTGATTGTCGAATACGGCTCCATCAGTGGTATTTACGAGAATCTGGACCAGTTGAAAAAAAAGAAAA
>JAKSBO010000907.1 GCA_022361095.1 Desulfobacterales bacterium
AACGCAAAGGAGGCATGAACACAGCAGTAGTCAAATTCAATGCCCTGTCCGATGCGGTTGGGACCGCCGCCCAGGATGATCACCTTTTTCTTGTCCGCCACCCGGGCCTCGCATTCGCTTTCATAGGTGGAGTAATAGTAAGGGGTAACCGCCCTGAATTCCGCAGCACAGGTGTCCACCAGTTTATATACCGGGACAATGCCCAAGTCTTTTCGTTTCTGTTCGATCTGCTTATCCGTCAGCCCCCCGGACAGATAAGCCAGCTGCATATCGGAGAATCCGTATTTTTTTGCCTTTTCAAACAGCTCCTTGGGCAGGTTCATGCCGGCCAGTTTCAGTTGCTTTTCAAGATCCACAATCTGTTTCATCTGGTAGAGAAACCAGGGATCAATGGCCGTCAGCTCGTGGATCATGGTGATGGGCATGCCGTGTTCAATGGCATATTTGATATAAAAAATCCGCTGGGAATTGGGGGTGGATAATTTGTATTCCAGATCCGTACCCGCCACGGACCCCGGTGCCGGATCCTTGCCGTCGGCACCGAAACCGGCCCGGCCGATTTCAAGGGAGCGCAACCCTTTTTGAAGTGATTCTTTAAATGTTCTGCCGATGGACATGGTCTCACCCACGGATTTCATGGCCGTGGTGAGTATGTCGTCGGTTTCGGGGAATTTTTCAAAGGTCCAGCGCGGAATTTTTACCACGCAATAGTCAATGGAAGGCTCAAAGCAGGCCATGGTTTCGCCGGTGATATCATTGGGGATTTCATCCAGGGTATACCCCACGGCAAGCTTGGCTGCAATTTTGGCAATGGGAAAGCCCGTGGCCTTGGAGGCAAGGGCGGAAGACCTTGAAACCCTCGGATTCATCTCAACAACGATAATTTCCCCGTTTTCCGGGTTCACGGCAAATTGAACGTTAGAGCCGCCCGTGTCCACGCCGATCTCCCTGATGATGGCAATGGAGGCATCCCGCAGGGCCTGGTATTCCTTATCCGACAGGGTCTGGGCCGGGGCCACGGTAATGGAATCACCTGTGTGAACCCCCATGGCGTCAACGTTTTCAATCGAACAGATGATCACCACGTTGTCCGCGTGATCCCGCATCACCTCAAGCTCATACTCCTTCCATCCCAGAACAGACTCCTCAAGCATTACCTGGGTGATCAGGGAGGCGTCAAGTCCGGCTTTGGAAAGGTTTGCAAGCTCTTCCATGTTGTAGGCCACGCCGCCCCCGGTTCCGCCGAGGGTGAAGCTTGGCCGGACAATAATGGGAAATCCGATGCGCTGGGCTGTCTCTTCCACCTCCTGCATATTGACGGCAAACCCGGATCTGGGAATTCTCAAACCGATTTTATCCATGGCATCCCGGAACAATTCCCGGTCTTCGGCCTTGTTGATGGCGTCAATGGATGCACCGATCAGTTCAATATTATATTTTTCAAATATCCCTGTTTTGGCTGCATCAATGGTGGTGTTCAGCGCTGTCTGGCCCCCAAGGGTGGGCAGAACGGCGTCGGGCCGCTCCTTTTCAATCACCTTGCACAGGGTTTCGGCGGTTACCGGTTCAACATACACCCGGTCGGCTGTTTCAGGGTCGGTCATGATGGTGGCCGGATTGGAGTTGATCAGGACAACTTCAAACCCTTCTTCCTTCAACGCCTTGCAGGCCTGGGTGCCGGAATAGTCAAACTCGCATGCCTGGCTGATGATGATCGGGCCGGCACCAATGATCAGAATTTTATGGATGTCGTTACGCTTTGGCATTTTCCATCACTTTTGCAAACTGGTTAAAAAGATAGGCCGCA
>JAKSBO010000249.1 GCA_022361095.1 Desulfobacterales bacterium
CTGGAAGCACTGGATCCCGAACAGAACAAAGATTTTAACGACCATTACCTTGAGGTTGATTACGATCTATCTGAAATTTTGTTCATCACAACGGCCAATACCTTGCATGAAATCCCCGCCCCCCTGCGTGACCGTATGGAAGTGATCCAGATCCCCGGGTATACCGATTATGAAAAATACCAGATTGCCACAGGCTACCTGATCCCGAAACAGATGCATGAAAACGGCCTGGATGATTATGAAATCTCTTTTTCCAAAGCAGCGGTTGAGACGATTATCAAGCAGTACACCAAAGAAGCCGGGGTAAGAAATTTAGAGCGGGAACTCTCTTCTGTGCTTAGAAAAATTGCCACGGAGATCGTGCGGACCCAGACGCACAAAAAACATCTGGTCACGGCAAATACAGTCTCAAAATATCTGGGGCAGACCAAATTTAGAAATTCCATTCTGGAACAGGAAGATAAGACCGGAATCGTTACCGGACTTGCCTGGACCCAGGCAGGAGGAGAACTTTTAACCATTGAAGCGGTCACCATGCCGGGCAAAGGCAAGGTAATGGTTACAGGGAAGCTTGGGGATGTGATGAAAGAAAGTGCCCAGGCTGCCGTATCCTATGTACGCTCAAGAAGCGCCGATCTTAACATCCGTGAGGACTTTTACAAAGATACGGATATCCACATCCATGTCCCCGAAGGGGCCATTCCAAAGGATGGACCGTCAGCCGGAATTGCCATGTGCACAGCAGTTGTTTCCATTCTCACAGGCCGGCCCGTGAGCCGGGCAGTAGCCATGACAGGGGAAATAACCCTTCGGGGGCGTGTGCTGCCCATCGGCGGTCTTAAAGAAAAACTTCTGGCCGCCCATGCCAATGGAATAAAAAAAGTTATTCTCTGCAAGGAAAATAAAAAAGATATCATTGACGTTCCAAAAGCGATTCAAAAGCAGCTAGATATTGTCTATGTGGAGGATATGGCCGAAGTGCTTGAACATGCCCTTGTTTGTTAGGGCATTCCTTTTAACAATTTACTGGCTTGTAAAATAATAAATCGCAGCAATAGAGATTTTCTAAGTGCTGCGATTTTTATTTTTAACAATACAAAAAAATGTAGACTTTATAAGCCGTCTTCAATCATGGATAAAAACTGGGACATGGCCGTGACTTCATCTAATTGGGCAATACTGCGGCGAATATTCACCATACCGTCATACTCTTCAGGCGCCATCAGCAGATCTTCTTTCCGGGTCCCGGATTGGTTGATATTGATGGCCGGCCAGATTCTTTGTTCCGCACATTCCCTGGACAGGAAAAGGTCCATATTGCCGGTGCCTTTGAATTCCTGAAAAATAACATCATCCATGCGGCTGCCGGTATCAACCAGAATAGTGGCAATGATTGTAAGAGAACCGCCGTTCTCAAGCTTGCGGGCGCCCCCGAAAATTTTCCTGGGAAACTCCATGGCATTTGCGCCAAGACCGCCGGTCATGGTTTTACCGTAGGAATCTGTGTCAATATTAAACGCCCGGGTCATCCGGGTCAGGGAATCAATGAAAACGACTGCATCCTGGCCGATTTCCGTACATCGGATGGCTGTGTGCATGGCAAGCCGTGTCATTCTCATGTGCTGGCCGATTTGCTGATCCGCAGAAGAGTAGAGCACATGGGCATCGGTCAGACCCCTTTGAAAATCGGTGACCTCCTCAGGCCGTTCGTCCACAAGAAGAACAAACACCTTGGCTTCAGGGTGGTTAAGGACCACGGAATTGGCCATGTGCCTTAAGATAGTCGTTTTTCCCGATTTTGGCGGGGCAATGATCAACCCCCGCTGCCCCATACCGATGGGCACAATCAGGTCCAAAGCTTTTCCTGTCAGGTCATCAGGATCCTGGGCCAGATGATACCTTTCAAAGGGGTTGATGCTGACCTGCTCCTGGAGCATCGGCGTTCTTATGAACTCGTCAAAGGGAAGGTTGTTGATGGTTTCAATACGTATAAGAGCAACATTTACATTCTGTGGACTCTTTTTTTCTCCATAGCCCTGAATAAAGCTGCCTTCCCTGAGGTTGAGTTTGCGTATCAGGCTGTTGGGTACATAGGGATTTTCAGGCTTGGGATTAAAATTTTCTTCAATATTTCTTAGAAAACCAAACCCCTTGTCCATGATTTCCAGATATCCCTGAACAGGTTCCATTATCGACTCCTAAATTATACTTTTACTGCTGACATTATAAATCAAGGCCTCTATACATGCGATACCCCTTGTTTTATTTTGATTGATGTCAGGAAAAAAGGTGATAAGATATTGCATTCAATTCTTCTATACCATTACATATTAATGGAATAGCATACCAATGTCCCCATAATATTGCAAGGTTTTGATTAAATTCCTTAGCGGATACACAATGAGAATAAAAAAAGAATATTTTTGCTTGACACCCACATGGGGGCTTGGTATATATGCTGCCGTTTCGGGCGATTAACTCAGCTGGGAGAGTGCAAGCCTTACAAGCTTGAAGTCGCAGGTTCGATCCCTGCATCGCCCACCAGAACAAAAAAATAGTTTACGGGGGTGTAGTTCAGTTGGTTAGAACGCTAGCCTGTCACGCTAGAGGCCGCGAGTTCGAGTCTCGTCACTCCCGCCACAATAAAAAAAAGGCTTTTGAGGAAACTCAAAAGCCTTTTTTCTTTTCTTTGACGCACCAAAAATAACACAAAAAAAACGGCCAAAGAGAAAACATTCTCAATGGCCGGGTTGCCCGAAGGTCAATAAAGAGAGATCAAGCGCCGTGGATATTTGTCAGGGCTTTGATAATCTCAGTTCCCATCTCCTGTGTATTAACGGCATTCTCTTTGTTATCTGTCAGATCTGCCGTAAGGATTCCTTGCTCAAGAACATTGGAAATTGCCGCTTCTATGGCATCAGCTGCCTGGTTTTGCCCAAAGGTGTATTTGAGCATCATGGCTGCGGACAAGACCTGGGCAATGGGGTTGGCAATACCTTTGCCCGCAATATCAGGGGCAGAGCCGCCGGCCGGCTCATAAAGGCCGAATTTCTTTTCATTCAGGCTTGCCGAAGAGAGCAACCCCATAGATCCGGTAATCATGGCGCATTCGTCAGATATAATATCCCCAAACATATTTCCGCATAAAAGCACATCGAATTGCTGGGGATTCCGAATAAGCTGCATGGCGGCATTGTCGACATATATATGGTTCAATGTGACATCCGGGTATGATTTGGCAACCTCAATGACCACTTCCCGCCACAGAACCATGGAGGTCAGTACATTGGCCTTATCCACGGACGATACAATACTGCGCCTTTTCCTGGCAGCTTCAAAGGCCATTTTGGCAATCCGCTCAATTTCGAATCTGGAATAGACCATGGTATCAAATGCGGTTTCATCAGGGCCGCTGCCTCTTTTGCCCCTGGGTTTTCCAAAGTAGAGTCCGCCGGTCAGCTCCCTGACACATAAGA
>JAKSBO010000825.1 GCA_022361095.1 Desulfobacterales bacterium
CATCCAAATTGTCCCGCAGCCAGCAGATGCTGCTGCATGCCGCTTACCAGGCTGTGGAAAACGCAAATATTTTAACCGATGACAACCGGATTGCAGCAAATGTACAGGACCGCACTGCAGTGATTGTGGCCACCTGCCTTGGCAATGAAATGGCATCGGACCTGCATTTTAAATACTTTTTCCCCGAGGTTAAAAAATACCTGCGTAACACGCCGGAATTCAATGCCCTGTCCGAAGCGGAACAAAAGAAAATCATTGACGAGTTGCGCGTAAAGATGTCCCAGGGCTCGCTGTACGAACCTGTACACGGTGTTACCTTGAACATGGAGGCGGCCCGTATTGCATCTCATCTGGGTGTCACCGGCGTTAATTATGTGGTGGATGCCGCATGTGCCACATCCCTTGCCGCCATTGAGTGCGCAATTCATGAACTGTTGAGCGGGGCCCATGACATGGTGATTGCAGGCGGTGTCAATACCAACCTGACACCTGAATCCTTTGTGGGCTTCTGCAAAATGGGCACCTTGTCCGCCACCGGCTCATTCCCCTTTGACGAACGGGCAGACGGCTTTATTCTGGGTGAAGGAGCCGGGGTCCTGGTCCTGAAACGTCTCAAAGACGCCATTCGGGAAAAGGATCCCATTCTGGGTGTCATCAAGGGCATTGCCTCATCTTCCGACGGCAAGGGCAAAGGCATTGCAGCCCCGGATATCGAGGGGCAGAAACTGGCCTTTCAGCGCTGTCATGAAAATATCAAGACGAAATTCTCTCCAGGGATGGTGCAGTTTATAGAAGCCCATGGCACCGGCACAAAGGTGGGCGATGCCGTGGAAATGGATACCCTGTGCCAGGTATATGACCAGGGGGCATCCATTGGGGTGTCATCCATTAAATCCCAGATCGGTCATCTCCTTGGAGCTGCCGGTATGGCCGGCATGATCAAAACCGTTCTGGCATTGAACCATCAAACCTTGCCTCCCAACGGCGCATTTGAAAAATTATCTCCGAAAATCGACATGGCGGATGCACCCCTGTTTGTTCTGGGGGATTCCAAACCCTGGGACGCTCCGGCCAATGGACCGCGCATGGCAGCGGTGAGTTCCTATGGATTCGGGGGCATTAACTACCATACCGTGGTCAGCGAGTTCAACGCAGTAGACGCAACGCTTTCCCGTAAAATTTTTGCAGATCTTGACCATGATCCCAATGATGACAGGATCGTTTTTGCCGGCATGGGCGTTGTCCTGCCAAAGGCCAGAAACAAAGATCTGTTCTGGGATGCCATGGTGGCAGGGCAAAAGGCCTACCAGCCTATGCCTGCCGATCGTCTGGCCAATGACTGCTATGCCGAAGAGGATGAAAATTCAGGTTTTCGCCTGCCCATGATGCAAAACGGCATTGTTGATGATTTTATGCTGGATCCCAAGACCTTTAAAATTCCGCCTTCGGCCATGACCTACATGGACCGGGCCCAGTTGTTCGGCCTGGATGCGGCAGGGCAGGCCCTTGAACATGCCGGTCTTCAGGAAAAACTGACGCCCGGCAATAAGATTGGTGTCATTTTGGGCACGATTTCCGGCACCCGGAATGTTGAATCCATAATCCGCACCCGGATTCCGCTGCTCCAGCGCATGATCCGGTCCATTTCGGAGGTGGATGAAAATACCCTTTCCGCCATTTCAGATCACGTGGGAGGTCTTTTAACTGAGAAGTATCCTGCCATGACCGGAGACAGCATCCCCGGCATGTTGTCCAACATTGTCTCTGCACGCATCTCCAAGCATTATAACACCCAGGGCGCCAATTTTGTGGTGGATGCCTCTTGTGCCTCCGCCACCATGGCCTTATACCTGGCAGTGAAAAATCTGCGTGCAGGCAGCCTGGATGCCGTGCTCACCGGCGGGGTGGACACCAACCTGTATCCGGGTGTGCTGCTGGCATTCAAACGTCTGGGGATTCTTGCGGAAACCGAACCCAGCCTGTTTGACAATAATGCCAACGGATATGTCATGGGCGAGGGGGCTGCCTGTCTGGCCGTCACCACCTATAAATATGCAAAACAGAACGATATGCCGATCCTGGGTGAATTGAAATGCCTGAACATGGCGGCAAGCGCACCCGAGCATTTACTGTCGCCTTCTGAAAATAAATATGAAAAGGTGATTGGCAATGACACCGGGGTATTTAAAACCCGGAAACCCGATCTGGCATATCTGGATGTGTTTGGTGTGTCCCACCCGTTCCTGGATTTGATTGAAAAACAGGCCATTGAAAAAAGCCTCAGCCATCCCCTGGCATACGGTAATGTCAAAACCGAGTTCGGGTACTTTAAAGCAGCCAACCCCGCCGTGGTAATGTCAAGGCTTTTGATGATGTCCGATAGAGGCGTGCTGCTGCCCACCCATGGGTACAAACCCGACTCCACACTCATCGAAAAGGAGAGCCTGCTGCACCCGGTCAAGGAGATCACGCCCCTGGCGGACGGCGCGCTTTTAGGCGCCGATGTCAACGGTATCGGCGGCAACCACGCCCATGTGATCATCGGCAGACTGCCCCGGTTCCTGCGGTCCCAGGATACTGCGGTATCTGCGGAACAGCCGGCCATCACGGCCGGGTCCTGGCCGGATATGGTCCGGACCGCTGCCGTCACGGCCCTGCTTTCGGGCCAGGGTGCCCAGTCGGCAGGCATGCTGAAATCCCTTTATGAGACTATTCCTGAAATCAAAGCCCTGATGGACCAGGGGGATGCCATTTTCAAAGAACGGCGGGGCACCTCTTTGCTGGACATCATGAATGCCGGCGGTTCCCCGCTGAACCAGACGGAGAACACCCAGCCGGCCATTTTCCTGTCCACGGCGGCCATTTACAATGCATTGAAGCTCAAAGGCTTTGAGCCTGATTTTTATATCGGGCACAGCGTCGGGGAATACTCAGCCCTGTATTGCGCAGGCTTGGTTGATTTCAATACGGGCATGAACCTTGTGATTTCCAGGTCTGATTTCATGGCCCGGGCCGCCAGTGAAAATCCAGGCGGCATCATGGTGGTTTTTGACGGAGAAAAAGCAGCCCAGGAGATGATTGACAAGTCGGGTGTGAAAGATATCTGGCTGGTCAACAAAAACAGCAAGAAACAGACGGCCATTGCCGG
>JAKSBO010000903.1 GCA_022361095.1 Desulfobacterales bacterium
CGAGCCTGGGTGTTGATAGACCAGGTCGGCCCATGGCCGTTATATGAATGTGACAACGTGTTCGATATGGTGCGCCAATATGCCGTCAGCGGCGGTAAATGGGCGGCTTAAGAGAATAGGAGAGATCCATGCCTAAACGACTGTCGGATATCCCCAAACATAACCGTCCCCGGGAAAAAATGGTGCAAAACGGCCCGGGCGCTTTGGGTGATGAGGAATTGGTGGCTATTCTGCTGGGTTCCGATACCAAAGGCCATGACGTCATGACCGTGGCTGCCCGGATTGTCCGGATGGTGGATGCCCATAAGGGCCGCCCGGATATGAGGGATCTGCAGCAACTGGAAGGCGTGGGGCCGGCCAAAGCCATGCTGGTTGCGGCGGCCCTGGAGTTTGCCCGGCGCCGCATTCACCCGGAAGGGCTTAAAATCAAAACGCCCCTGGATGTATTGCCCCTGATCCGCCATTATGGAGACCGGAAACAGGAATATTTTTTATGTATTTCCCTGAACGGTGCCGGTGAGGTGATCACCCATCGTGTGGTCTCCATCGGCCTGGTGAACCAGACCCAGGTGCATCCCAGGGAGGTTTTTGCCGACCCCATAACCGACCGTGCTTCGTCGGTGATTCTGGCTCACAACCATCCGTCCGGAGACATTACGCCCAGTGAGGCTGATAAAAAGGTTACCCGTCAGCTTCGAGAGGCAGGCAACACGTTAGGTATTACAGTTCTGGATCATATTATTTTCAGCCCGAAAGGACATTACAGTTTTCTGGCGCATGGCTGTCTGGAATGAACGTTCAACTGAATTCGTCAAACAGTTTATTTACGGCATCCATCACTTTGGACTCTTCCGTCGGGTGCGGGATGGTGATCTGGTCGCCATTGGGGTTTTGGGCATTGTAGGCGATCGCCACATCCCTGGCATTGGGATTGCCTGCCCAGTTTCTTCGGGCCACCCCGCCCATGACATCCCAGAGTATGGCGGATCTGATGATTGAATCCACCTGTTCGCTGCCGTCGAGCACCAGGCCGAATCCGCCGTTGACGGCCTTGCCGATGCCGGTGCCCCCGCCGTTGTGCAGGGCCACCATGCTCATGCCCCTGGCGGCATTGCCGGCAAAGCAGTGGGTGGCCATGTCGGCGCATACATTGGAACCGTCATATATATTTGCGGTCTCCCTGAACGGGGAGTCCGTGCCCCCGGGGTCATGGTGGTCCCGGCCCAGCATGATGGGGGCGGACACCTCACCGGTTCGCACCATTTCATTGAATTTCAGGGCAATGGAGACCCGGCCTGCGGCATCCTGGTATAAAATCCGGGCCTGGGAACCCACCACAAGTTTGTTTTGTTTGGCATCCCTGATCCACACGTAATTGTCCCGGTCATAGGCCCGGCGGTTTGGGTCAATACAGGACATGGCGGCCGCATCGGTTTTATCCAGGTCTTCAGGCTTGCCGGAGAGGCATACCCAGCGGAACGGGCCGTACCCGTAGTCGAAAATCGGCCCCATGATATCTTCAAAATAGGAGGGATAGACAAATCCGTCCTTGGCATTCACACCGTTTTTGGAAACCTGGGTGACACCGGCATCAAACACCGCTTTTAAAAAGGCATTGCCATAGTCAAAGAAATAGGTGCCTTTGGCCGCAAGTTTCCGTATCAGTTCATAGTGCCGTTTCAGGCTGTCATCCACCAATTGTTTGAACCGGGCCCTGTCATTGGTCAGAAGTCCGGTACGCTCCTCAAAGGTCACGCCCGCCGGACAATACCCGCCGTCATACACCACATGGCATGAGGTCTGATCGGACAACAGATCCACATCCAAATTTTTTTTGATCAAAAAATCAAGCAGGTCCACGATGTTGCCGTGGTAGGCGACGGAGGTGTTCTCCTTTGCTTTCACCGCGGTTTTGGCTGTCCGGTAAACCGTTTCCAGATCATCGGAGACCACATCCACCCAGCCCTGCTCATGCCGGGTTTTCACCCTGGACCCATCCACCTCTGCGATGATACAGGCCGCCCCGGCTATCTTGGCCGCCTTGGGCTGGGCCCCGCTCATGCCCCCCAGGCCGGATGAAACAAAAAGCAGTCCTGCCAGGTTCCCGTCTGCCGGGACGCCGCACATCTGCCGCCCGGCATTGAGAAGTGTGTTGTAGGTGCCGTGAACAATTCCCTGGGGGCCGATGTACATCCAGCCGCCGGCCGTCATCTGGCCGTAGGAAGAGACCCCCATCTGTGCTGCAATCTCCCAGTCCTCCGGGTTGTCGTAAAGCCCCACCATAAGGCCGTTTGTGATGATGACTCTGGGGCTTTCCGGTGCCGAGGCAAAGAGTCCCAGGGGATGCCCGGACTGCATCACCAGGGTCTGGCGGTCGGTGAGCGCCTCCAGGTAGCGTTTGATCAGCTGATACTGCATCCAGTTCTGGCACACGGCCCCGGTCTCCCCGTAGGTCACCAGTTCATAGGGATACAACGCCACATCAAAATCAAGGTTGTTGTCGATCATCACCTGGACGGCTTTGCCGGCCACACACTTCCCCTTGTATTCATGAATGGGTTTTGCCTTGATCTCTCCTTTGGGACGAAAGCGGTAGCCGTAAATCCGCCCCCGGCTTTCAAGCTCTTCCAAGAATTCAGGAATCAGTGCCCCATGAAGATTTTCCGGGATATAACGCAGGGCGTTTTTCAGGGCCACAGCGGTCTGTGGCCGTGTCAGGCGAAATCCCCTGTCCGGTGCCCTGCGGACCCCCGGACGAAATTGTTTTTCAGCAGGCAGGGTATCGGGCAGGCAGATGGTCATGGCCGGGGCAGACGGATTGCTCATGGCTTTTCTCCTTCGTGCTGTCCGGCAGGGGATAACGCGACGCCTGCCGATGGATTTAATTGGCTTGTATAATCAAATTTATCGCCCGGTAAAACGCATGTCAACGCTTATCTTGACCCATATCCCCCTTAACTTTTACATGTTCCGCTCAATAATCTTTTTGACAATGCATTGATGTTCATGACAGTTAAAGGGATAAAATATAATAAGGATAAACGCTATGAATATGCCCCATCAACTGACTGTATTTGATTTTTTCCATAGAAACGCCCGGATGAACGGTCCCGAATGTGCCCTGTTTTATAATGGTGAAACCCGAAGCCATTCAGAACTGTTTGATGATGCCTGCCGGTTGACCAACGGCATGGCACAGCTCAATCTGGCAGCCGGCACCCGGGTGGCTGTTGCCGCCAAAAATCACCCGGCGTTTTTCCACCTGTTTGCATCGGCTTCCGCACTGAATTTGTGTCTTGTGCTTATTAACCGCCGGCTGGGCGAAGATGAACTGGCCCATGTCCTTGATGACACCACGCCGCAGGTGGTCATTTATGATGACGAAATGAGAGATCAAATCGTGCCGCTGATTCAGGCGCGAACCGGTATTGACCATAGCTTTAACCTGGCCGAGGATTTCTTTTCTCTTTATGCGCCTGACCCCCAGGGCGCCGTTGAATTGGCCGCAGGTTCCGACCCGGACCTGGCCTATATGATTATCCACACTGCAGCAGTCCAGGGTAAACCAAGGGGGGCGGTGCTCAGCCAGGCAAACCTTATTCTGGCCAACCTTCAGTTGATGCATGCCTATGGCCTGGACAAAACCAAAACCTATTTAAATATTTTGCCCCTGTTTCACATCATGGGGGTGAATATCGGGCTTGGCACGCTCATGGCCGGCGGAAAAAATGTCATTATGGATCAATTTTCACCCCAGGCCGGTCTTGATCTGATCCGGGAACAGCATGTGTCGATTTTCGGCTCCTTCCCGCCGATCCTGGCCCGCATCCTGGAATGCATCCAATCCCGGGACACGCCCCCGGATCTGTCCAGTCTTGAAATTGTCGCAGGCCTTGAAAATCCCGAAACCGCCGGACAATGGGAAGCTGCTACAGGGTCAAAATTCTGGATTATGTACGGACAGACTGAGACCTCGGGCCTGATTACCTTTTCTCCGATTTTTGAGGCGCCCGGCTCCGCGGGCAGGGTATCGCCCCTGGTCCGGATGATTGTTGCCGATGATCTGGACAATGCCCTGCCGCCGGGCAGTACCGGCGAGATCCTTGTCAAAGGCCCCCTGGTATTTAAAGGATACTGGAATGCCGACGACCTAAATGCCTTTACATTCAGAAACGGGTGGCACCATACCGGTGACATGGGGCAGATGGATGAGAACGGATACCTTCATTTTAAGGGGCGCAAACCGGAAAAGGAGTTGATCAAGCCCGGCGGGGAGAACGTGTTCCCCGCAGAGGTGGAAAATGTCCTTGAAAGCCACGAGGCTGTGGACAAGGCCTGTGTCTTCGGGGTTCCGGATGCGGAATTTGGGGAGGCCGTCAAGGCTGTGTGCACCCTGAACGCCGGCTGCACCGTTGAAGAAAAAGAGTTAATCGCCTATACCGGCACTTTGATTGCCGGGTTTAAAAAACCGAAAACCATTGTTTTTATAGATAAGATGCCCATGACCCCTGCAGGACAGATTGATCGATTTGCAGTAAAAGAAAAATACGGCAAAGGGCAATAACGGCCATGGGCCGACCTGGTTTATCAATACCCAGGCTCGCCCCACAACAAAACATGAAAAAAACTTAGGCGCTTATTGGTTCTTTCATATAACAGACATGGGCTGACCTGACATATCAGCGGCCAGGCACAGCCCACAACAAAGTTTGAAAGATCTGAGTAACTTACCCAGACTTTCATATAAGTCAATATAAACCGTAAACTCGGCCCAGAAGGAAGAATTTATATTTCCGGGCCTTTACTGTGCCGGTGTTACAACCCCCTGCGGACTTCCATATTTTTTATATCCCCCCTTTTTTATTGTTTAATAATGGCTACATATTTATTGACGGACATAAAAGTTATCTGTATAAAACTTGTTTCTGATTGTGCTGAAAAGCGTCACAATGCATATTGTGAATTATAAGAGGAGTTTTTAATGAGCGTCATCAACCTAAGGCAAATGAAAAAAAATCAAACAGGTGTCATTACATCGGTAAAGGCCCAGGGCGAAATGGGCCGCCGTATACGGGATATGGGGATTGTTCCCGGCAAGGAAATTACCATCCAGGGCCGGGCGCCGTTGTATGATCCTGTGGCATTGCGGATCATGGGGTTCACCTTGACCCTGAGAAACAATGAAGCCGATTATATCCAGGTGGAGGTGCAGTAAAATGACAACAGCGATTGCCCTTGCAGGGAACCCCAACGCAGGAAAAACCACCCTTTTCAACGAGCTGACAGGTGCCCGCCAGCATGTGGGCAACTACCCCGGTGTTACGGTGGAAAAAAAACAGGGGACTTGTATTTCCAAGGCCGGGACTTTTGAAATCATCGATCTTCCCGGTACCTATTCCCTGACAGCCTATTCTCTGGAAGAGGTTGTGGCAAGGGACTACCTGGTCAATGAAAGGCCTGCCATGATTGTTAATATCGTGGATGCGTCAAATCTGGAGCGTAACCTCTACCTGTCCGTACAGTTCATGGAGATGGGGATTCCGGTCTGTCTGGCCCTGAACATGATGGATGTGGCCCAAAAAAGGGGCATAGAGATTAATGCCGACAGGTTGTCCGAGCTTTTGGGTATTCCGGTGGTCCCCATGGTCGCAAGAACCGGCAAAGGCAAGGGCGAGCTGCTGGCCCAGGTGGCAAAGGGTATTGACAAGCCGGCCGCGCCCTTGATGATCTCCTATGGCCGGGATATTGATAAGGCTCTGGATGAAATGGAAGCGATTATCCTGGAAAATCAGTTTTTAACAGATACCTATCCGGCCCGCTGGGTGGGACTTAAATATCTTGAAAATGACAATCAGATCCTGGAACTCGGCGCAGACTGCAGCAAGGAAACAGCGGCTAAACTTCTGACGATCGGGGAAAAGGTCGGCAGCCATATGTCAGCGACCCTTGACACCCATCCCGAAGGTATGATTGCCGACCAGCGGTACGGATTTATCAACTCCATTCTCAAACAGAATGTGGTCCGGTTCGCCTATGACCGTAACCGGCTCCAGCGCTCGGATCAGATCGACAAAGTGCTGACCAACCGGTTTATCGGCCCCCTGATGATGGTGGCGGTTCTGGCGGCTTTGTACCAGTTTACCTTTACCTATAGTGCGTTGCCCGTTGAGTGGATTGAAGGGCTTTTCGGCTGGGTCAGCGGCCTGGCGGACGCCACGCTGCCCGACGGCCTCCTTAAATCCATGATCGTTTCGGGGATTATTGACGGCGTGGGCGGTGTCATGGGATTTGTGCCGCTGATTATGTTTATGTTTCTGGGTATTTCCTTTATTGAGGATTCAGGATACCTGGCCAGAATGGCATTTATGCTGGACCGGGTATTCCGGATATTTGGACTCCACGGCAGCTCGGTCATGGCATTCATTGTTTCCGGCGGTATTGCCGGCGGGTGTGCCGTACCCGGCGTTATGGCGGCCCGTACCCTGAAATCTCCCAGGGAGCGTCTGGCCACCCTTCTCACCGTACCGTTTATGAATTGTGGCGCCAAGTTGCCGGTATATGCCCTGCTGGTGGCCGCATTTTTCCCCAAAAATCAAACCACTGTCATGGTCATCCTCACCATGATTTCCTGGATCGGTGCTCTGCTGGTGGCAAAATTGTTGAGAAGCACGGTCATTCGTGGAGAAGCCACGCCCTTTGTCATGGAGCTTCCCCCCTACCGCCTTCCCACCCTTAAAGGGCTTTGGATTCACACCTGGGAAAGAACCTGGCAATATATGAAAAAAGCCGGTACCGTGATCCTGGGCATCTCAATTCTCCTATGGGCCATGATGACCTTCCCCGGACTGGACAATAAAACGGCGGCCCAATTTGATTCCCGGCGTGAGGCCGTTACCGGTTCAGCCCAGGCTGACGTTTTAAAGGAGATAGAAGCGTCAGACGGAGAGACTGAACTCTCCGATGACGCCCGGCAGATAAAGAGTGCCCTGGCTGAAATTGATGCAGAAGCGTCCATGACACGGCTTGAAAACTCCATTGCAGGGAGGATGGGCCGGGGCCTTGAAAAAATTTCCTATCTGGCGGGGTTTGACTGGCGTACCAATATTGCCCTGGTGGGCGGTTTTGCGGCCAAGGAAGTGGTGGTATCCACGCTGGGGACAGCCTACTCCCTTGGGGATGTGGACCCCGACAGCACAGACTCCCTGGGAGAACGGCTTGCCAAGGCTCCGGGATGGGGGCCTGTAACCGCTTTTGCCCTGATGATTTTTACGGTTTTTTACGCGCCTTGTTTTGTCACGGTTGTCTGCATTGCCCGGGAAACCGGATCTTGGAAATGGGCTGCCTTTTCTGTCGGGTTTAATACGGCCCTGGCCTTTGGACTGTCTGTAGTGACATACCAGGTCGGCTCCCTGCTTGTTAATTAGTGCTTGAACGACATGCGGCGTTGCATAAAAATTTAAAATCCTCACAACCGAAAGGTTGCTCCGGTTTTAAATTTTTATGCGCCTTGCATCTGGGCAACTTGTCGTCCAAGCACAGGTTTCCATTCATGCATCAATGAAGGAGGAAAAAATGGGAAATATTTTGGTTGGACTGATAGTCGCCGCCGCCTTTTTTTATATGATAAGAAGAATGATTAAAACGTTTAAAGGAGAGTCATCGTGCAGTTGCGGGTGTGAAGGATGCTCGCCCGGCCCCCGGGAAAACTGCTGCAGCCAAAAAGAGGATTCGGATACCGACCGGCCAATTGTAAAATAACGGCCGCGGGCCGGGCCCGGACGTTGATGGACCAGGCCCGGTCAACAGTAAAATTTGAAAGATCTTGGTAACTTACTCAGACTTTCTTATAAAACAAACAGGACGCGGGCTATGGATATCCCAGGTGCGTTTGTTGCAAAAATATATGATCCGGTCCTCTATTTTGCCCTGAAAAATATCCGGCGGAATATAATCCGGCTGATCCCGGACCATGGCGCACGCATCCTGGATATGTGCTGCGGCACCGGCGACCAGCTTAAAAGATTGTCCGATGCAGGGTTCAGTCATTTAACAGGTGTGGATCTCTCCACAGACATGCTTAAGGTTGCCGCGAGAGGCAACAAAATAGCCACGCTGATGGAATGCGATGTACAGCACACAGGCTTGCCCGGTGCAAGTTTTGACATCATCATCATTTCCTTTGCAGTGCATGAGAAACCTGCCGGGATGCAAACGCAGATGATGGCCGAGGCCAGGCGCCTGCTCGCAACTGGCGGACAACTTATCCTAGTGGATTTTTCTTTGGATGATCAGGCCAAAATAACCGGCAAGATCGCTGTCGATATGATTGAACGTCTGGCCGGAAAAGAACACTATCGCAATTTTAAAGCTTATGTCAGCAACGGCGGCATGTACCCTGTAATTCGGGACTGTTTTGAAATCCGGCAGCAGATCCGGCACGCCCGGGGTGTTGTCTGTATCTGGGCAGCAATACCCAAATCACGGAAGATGCATTGAAAAACTGGTCAACCTATCTATTGAAGTGTTCCGATAACTCTTTGTATTGCGGGGTAACCAATGATTTGAAAAAACGTCTGGCAAGTCACAATCAGGGCACGGCATCCAAATATACCCGGTCCCGAATCCCGGTGAAACTGGCCGCTGTTCGGAACAAGCTGTCTAAATCCGAGGCATTCAAATTGGAATACATTATTAAAAGGACCCGGACCGATAAAAAAATTAAAACCTTGTTGAATTGGAATTTCAGTGATGAAAGCGGTTAGAATACCCTATGACCACCTAAGCCCCGAGGCCCTTGAAGGTGTTGTTGAAGAGTTCGTTACCCGTGACGGTACCGATTACGGGGAGAGGGAAGTATCCCTGGAGACCAAAATAAACCAGGTTATGGATCAGCTTCGAACCGGAACCGCCGTTATTGTTTTTGATGCGGAATCGGAAACCTGTAATATCTTCAGGGCCAACGACCCTGTCTTAAAAGGTATAATTTAGAACGATCAAAGGCGGAGCAGATATTGCCCCGCCTTTTTTTTCAAACACTACTAGTTGTAATCGTAGAATCC
Organism: Desulfobacterales bacterium; assembly: GCA_022361095.1. Taxonomy (GTDB): domain Bacteria; phylum Desulfobacterota; class Desulfobacteria; order Desulfobacterales; family Desulfobacteraceae; genus Desulfobacter. The sequence goes on from JAKSBO010000903.1 coordinate 9,060, forward strand.
CTTGCCGGTCTTCCGCCCCAACCAACCGGCCTGCACATATTTTCTCAACAGCGGGCAGGGTCTGTATTTGGAGTCCTTGAACCCGTCGTACAGGGTCTCCATGATGGCAAGGCAGGTGTCCAGGCCAATGAGGTCGGCAAGGGTCAATGGTCCCATGGGATGGGCCATACCAAGCTTCATGACCGTATCAATGTCCTCTTTGGTGCCCACGCTCTGGTAGAGACAGAAAATCGCCTCATTGATCATGGGCATCAGGATCCGGTTGGCAATGAATCCGGGGAAGTCATTGGCTTCGGCCGGCACCTTGCCGAATTGTTTAGACAGGTCCCAGGTCAGTTGAAAGGTCTCTTCGGACGTGGCGATTCCCTTGATGACCTCCACAAGCTTCATCATGGGCACAGGGTTCATAAAATGCATTCCGATCACCTTGTCCGGCCTGGAGGTCTGGGCTGCGATGCTGCCGATGGGAATGGATGAGGTGTTGGAGGCCAGGATTACGTTTGCCGGGCAGGCCTCGTCCAGGTCCCTGAAGATTTGAAACTTCAGGTCTTCACGTTCCACGGCGGCTTCCACCACAAAGTCGGCTTTGGCCATCTCTTTCAAATCCGTAGTGGTGGTGATTCTGCCAAGGATGGCATCCTTATCCCCCTGGGTTATTTTTTCTTTTTTTAACAGCCGGTCCAGGGAGCCTGAAATTGTGGCAAGGCCTTTTTCGCAGAACGCTTCTTTAATATCGCTCATGATTACATTCATACCTGCCGCAGCAGCCACTTGGGCAATGCCGTTGCCCATCTGCCCGGAACCAACAACACCAAAGGTTTTCACTTCCATTGTCCTGTTCTCCTATGCATTCAACTTGAAAAAATTTTAATTTGGGACAGGCACTGATTTAGTGCCTGAACGGAACCCCCGGTTTGGATGAAAAGTTGCCCGGATGCAAGGCGCAAGCAAAGCTGAAACCGGAGCGTACTATAGTACGTGAGGATTTCAGCTTTGAGCAGCAACGCCTCAGGTGGGTGACTTTTCGTTCAAACCTTGCCTACCGGTTGATAATTAGTGCCACAGCCTCCCCGCCACCCAAACAGAGCGAAGCAAGGCCGGTTTTTACATCTCTTTTGGCCATTTCATACAATAACGTGGTCAGAACCCGGGCTCCGGAGGCTCCGATGGGATGGCCCAACGCCACGGAACCGCCGTTCACGTTCACCTTTTCGGGGTCCAGTTCCAGGACTTTGTTGATGCCTGCGGAGGTGCCGGAAAAGGCTTCGTTAATTTCAAACAGATCTACGTTACCAATGGTGATCCCCTGCTTTTTTAACACTTTGGGAATGGCGTAAATGGGGGCCATGAGTACATATTTCATATCAATGCCGTAGGAGGCCTGGGCACCGATTTCAGCCATGATGGTGCATCCCAGTTCCTTGGCTTTTGATTCGCTCATCACGACCACGGCGCTTGCGCCGTCGGAGATGATGGACGCATTGCCTGCCGTGCCCACGCCGTCTTTCTTAAAAGCGGGCTTCATTTTGGACAAAAATTCAAAACTTGTCTCCTGGGGGCATTCATCCGTATCAAAAATTTTGGGGTCACCTTTTCGCCGGGGGATTGAAACAGGCATAATTTCATCCTTAAACCGCCCTTGGGCCACCGCCTTGTTCGCCCTTTCATAGGACTGGGCCGCAAACCGGTCCTGGTCCTCACGGGTCACTTCCCAGCGCTCGGAGCAAAGCTCATTGGACATGCCCATGTGAAAATCATTGACAACATCCCACAGTCCGTCATGGACCATATGGTCCTCAATACGGCCCGGTCCCATGCGGTGCCCCCATCTGGCCTTGTCCATGTAATACGGTGCCATGCTCATGGTCTCCATGCCGCCGGCCACCACCACATCCGCATCACCGCACTGGATGGCCTGGGCGGCCAGCATAACGGCTTTCAGCGATGATCCGCATACTTTGTTTACGGTAATGGCTTCAACTTCCCAGGGAAGGCCCGCCTTAACCACCGCTTGTTTTCCCGGATTCTGGCCGTACCCGCAGGGCAGAACCATGCCCATAATGCACTCATCCACCACGGCATCTTCGATATCAGCACGTCGGATTGCTTCCCTGATTACAAGGCCCCCAAGTTTTGTGGCACCCATGCCGCTTAATGAACCGCCAAAACTGCCTAAGGGGGTTCGGGTGGCACTGACGATTACTGCTTTATTCATTTTATGCTCCTTTATTCTTTTACCCTGTTTGTCTTGGGTCAAAACGCCAGGCATTTTATGCACCTATGCTTCCCGTTCATTTTTAAGTTAGTCCTGTATGACATATTCCGTGGATATTTTCCAGCCACTTCATACAAAGAGACACCGGGGCGTGAATATTGTTGGCTTGATCTGTTTTGCTGTACCGGGAAATGTCCAAGGGGAAATGGGGGAGATCACAAAGGTATTTTAATCAATAGTGTCTGAACGAAAATTTACGGTTTTCGATCGGCACTAAATAAGACCCAGAATAAAGTCTGTCTGGGTGTCAATGTACTGGTCTATGGTAAAATTTTTTTTAAAATACCACCGCCGAAAGGCCCACATATGCCCAAGCACGGAAATGTTATGCCCCACCAGCCTGCATGTTTTTTCATCCAGGCGGGGGAAATCATTTTTCCCGGACAGTTGGGTCAGGGCTCTCACAAATGTATTGGATATATCCAGTTCTGTGTCCAGCACCCTTTTTTTCCATTTATCCGACAGAAACTGTGTGACCTGGTACATGAGCAGCACATGGTCCGCCATGTTGTCACACACGATAAAATACTGGCGAATGGCTGCGGCCAGTTGCGCCTTTTCGCAGACTTCGCCGGACAAGGCCTCTTTCACGGCATTTTTGACCTCCTCGTGGATGGTGCTGCACACCAGGTATAAAAGGTCTTCTTTAGAGCTGACATACTCATACAAAGAGCCTATGGAAAAACCGGCGGCTTTGGCAATCATCCGTGTGGTGGTATTGTGGTAACCATGTTCGATGGAGAGCTTGACCGTGGCATCTATAATCTGCCGGCGCCGTTTTCGGACCAGTTTTTCATCTTTTATCTGGGTGGGGACATCTGCGCTGGATGCCGGGTTTGCCTTTTGCCGGGCCATGGGTGCTCCTCTAAGTGAACCAAAAAAATCAAAGCCTCCCGGGGGGTGTAAGAGCCGTCTCCCCGGGAGGGAATACTACGGGGTATGCGTTTAAATATTGTCTGACCGAAAACCTGGAAATTTTGTTGAGTACAAGGCGGACTAAAATTTTAACCGGAGGAATACTTAACCGATTTTGAGGATTAAAATTTCAGACCAACGCCGTAATCGGCAACATTTACGGTTTTCGGTCGGGCACTAAATACAGATATCAGGACTCAGGCGCAATACCGGCACCGGGCTGTGGCGGAAAATTTTCTCAATGGTGCTGCCCAGAACAAATTTGACCGACCGGCTGTGGCCCAGGGGACCTAAAATCAGGGTATCTGCCCTGAGATTCTTTGTGGCGGAAAGGATCTGTTCGCAAGGATCCCCCGAATCAATGGTGATATCGATTCCCGGCAAATCCCCAATACCTGCCGCCTTTATCTGGTCTCCAAGCCGGTCTTTTCGCCGTTGCTTGGCTTTGGGTAAAAATTCCTCTTCGGAAAAGGTGTTTTCCGGGATGTAGTGGGATTTAATCCAGGCCAGTTCCTTGGTGCCGATGCAATGGACCACATGCAGCTTAGCGCCTGTTGTCCGGGCCATCCACCCCGCCCGTGCCAGAATATGCTCGGTCCAGGGAGAAAAGTCCACGGCAGCGACTATCGTTTTCAGTTCGCCGGCTTCCGGCAGTTCACTGCCGGAGTACGTCCGTTTAAAGATATGTTTGTCCCTGACGCTGAACAATGCCTTTCTGCAATGGCGAAATACAAATTCCGCCGCGCTGCCGAACATGAAGCTGGACAGGTTGGAACGCCCTTTGTTGGCCATGACCACAAGGTCCGGATCGACCTCGTCAATCATGCTGAGGATCTCTTCGGCAGGATATCCTGTTTTAATACGAATATCGGTTTTGCCGTCGAATTCAGGGTAATGTGTCCGGATCAGTTCTTTGATCTGGGCAATCCTCTCTTTTTTAAGTTCCTCCAGATATTCCTTGGTATCCTCCCTGCAAGGGTACATCATGCCGGCCATGTAAACCGGATTGACCTCGCGCAAAGGGACAATGGAACAAATGGTGACTTTGATATCCGCCTGTCCTGCCAGCCCCAAGGCATAGCCCAGGGTCATGGGTGAGTAATCGGACAGGTCAATACATGCCATAATATGGTTGAACCGGTTCATTGCCTGCTCCTGAATTTATAGAGATGTTACATTTTTTTGTGTCCATGGCCGGGACGGATTTACCACTTTGTTTATCATGCGGTCGGCGACCGTTGGCTAAAAAAGTTTAAATCCTTTAGGACACCTCTTTATGGATTGTACCACCTTCAAATGTGGTTGTATAGGCGATGAAATGGATTTTCGGATTGCCGATTAAAAACGGCAAAGAGAGATGCGCCATCCCCAAGAAAAAATATGGCCTTACCTTTTTTTTGAATACTGTTTAAAATTATAGGCACCGGAATCTTTGGTATAACAGCCATGGGCTGATCTGACATATCTGCTGCCAGGCACAGCCCGCAACAAAGTTTGAAAGATCTTGGTAACTTACTCAGACGTTTTTATAAAAGGGAAAAGAGATCTGACGCATTTCACGATTCAAATATCTTCAAGGTTCGTGTCGATGAAGGCGGCCTGGTTCCGCCATATTCAGAAAATAATGTTTTTTCTCTGCCGTTAAGCCGGGTGGATATGGATGACAATATCATTGCCTTCCCCAACCGATTTTATCCGCGCCAGATTCTAAAAGGCGTCACCGGCATTTTTAAAGGAAATTTTATCCCCTTCCGGGTGGCAAAAATAGATGAGACCCATCTGACCGCGGATTTGAACCATCCCCTCAGCCGAAATGTATTGGATTTGGAAATTCGCCTTTCAGATTCACGTATCAGCCCCCTGGATCGGGCTGGTGATGGCGTTATTTGATAAATCCGGTTGTTTTAAGGAGCTTGAAACCCAATCGGTCCGGGGATATCCACGGCCCCTTGATGGTCCGCATATTAATCAAACCCGCATGTCCGATCCGGTTTATGTCATTGCCGGGACCGTGATTTAAACCCGTTGGCGGGCTGAAAAATATCCGGATCGGTAATTATATTTGGGATGTACGGAAATTGTTTTTTTGACCATGGCCGTTCGTTACTTGATGCTTTTTTTAAAATCATATAGTATACGTACTCCCAAGTCGTGTTCAAAAAAATATTAGCCGTGGCCTGAGGAAACGTATTCCTCAATATTGGGGTAATGAATGTCAGAAGATAACGAGGCAACAGTATCCATAAATTGGGTGCGTATATTACACCTGAGATACAGTCGTCGCATTACCTGAAAAACCCCTTAAAGAAAAAGATACATCCTATTACAGGTAAGACAGCAATGAGCGATAAACCCAGTTACGAAATGCTTGAGCAAAAGATCAAACGGCTGGAGCGTTCCATTCAGGGCGCCCGCCGGGCTGAACTGATCAATAGAACGTTGTTCTATATTGCATCCGATTTAAACAGTTGTGACTCCCTTGGCGATCTGTATGCCTCCATATACAAGCGGGTATCGGATCTTATGGATATCTCCAATTTTTTTATCGCAATTTATCACAAAGATCAAAAAGCCATACAATACGTATTTCGAAGGGATCAGCAGTCAGAGCTGTCTCCTGAATGGATATACAATTTTTCTGAAAAACCTTCGTTGACCGGTGATGTCATTATAAATAAAGCGCCGTTACTGCTGGATGATCAGCAACTTATGGATCTTGAAGCCAAAGGCAGGGTTATGGGGCGGCTGCCTAAAAACTGGCTGGGAATCCCGTTGATGGTCAAGGGCGAAGTGATCGGCGTGATGGCCGTAAAAAGTTATACCAATGCCGTCAAATACAATCAATCGCATGTGGAACTGCTCAGTTTTGTTTCGGACACCATTGCCACGGCCATTCATAAAAAACAGGCGGAGAACGAGCTGAGCAAAGCCAAAGAACGTTTGGGCCGCAGCCAGAAGCTTGAAGCCATTGCCACATTGGCCGGCGGCATTGCCCATGATTTTAATAACACCCTTTCCATTACGCTCGGCAATATCAATCTGGCCCAGATGGCGGCAAGCGGCACGATCAGAGGATACCTGGATGACGCGGAACAATCGGTGCTCCAGGCAAAAAATCTGGCGTCCAAATTTGTTGTTTTTTCAAGCAGCAGTACCGTGGGGATTAAAACCCATATTGACCTGACAGGGTTTATTAACGGCACGCTTGAGCAATTGAAACAGGAAAAAAATATTGTGTTTCAGGTTGAGCTCTCTGACCTGCCGCCTGTCATTGAGGCGGACCGTGACGCCCTTAATGAAGCGTTCAAGAACGTTGTTATCAATGCATCAGAAGCCATGGGAAATAAGGGCACGGTAAAGATAACGGCAAAACTTTATCCCGAAAGAAAAGGCATGATCGTCATATCTGTCGCGGACCAGGGCAGAGGAATCAAGTCGGATCATATAGAAAAGATTTTTAATCCCTATTTTTCCACCAAACCCAAAGGCGGGAACCGGGGAACCGGGCTGGGGCTTTCCATTGCCTGGGCCATTGTGAAAAACCACCAGGGTAATATTCAGGTTCGCTCTACCCTTGGGCAGGGAACATGTGTGGATGTCATCCTGCCCATTTTCCCAAAAGGGAAACCCAAAGAGACACGCAAGCTCAAAGAAACCCGTAAGTCCAAAGAGGTGGAAGCCAAGTTCATTCGACCTGTCAGGGTTGCAACCCGAAAACCCCTTGTTCTGTGTATGGATGACGATGCCATGATTTTGGAAATCACCGAAATAATTCTTACCCGGCTGGGCTACGAGCCTGTCCTGGCAAAATCCGGCGAAGAGGCGGTGGAAAAATACCAGTCCTGTCTTGTGGAAGGCAAAATCATCGGCAAGGTGATTCTTGACCTTGAAGTAAAGCACGGCATGGGCGGTGAAGAGACCATGGAAAAATTGCTGGCGTTGAATCCTGGAATCAAGGGCATTGTGGCTTCGGGTTATGCCAATGATTCCGTCATGGAAAATCATGCTTTATTCGGGTTTTCTGCAGCCCTGTCCAAGCCCTTTTCCATTACGGCATTGAAACAAGCCCTTGAAGAATTGTAAAAGATCCGCGGGCTGACCCGGTTTATCGATATCCAGGCCCAGCCCACTGATAAAAGAAACTACTTTTGCCGGATTCTTACGGAATTGGCATGGGCCTCCAGGCCTTCTGTCCGTGCCAGGGTGATGACATCATCCGCCTCTTTTTCAAAGGCGGCTTTGGAATAATGGATCAGGCTGGTCTTCTTGGTAAAATGAGAGACGCTCAGGGCTGATGAAAACCGGGCCGTACCTGCTGTGGGCAGCACATGGTTGGGACCTGCAATATAGTCGCCCATGGGCTCGGGGGTGTAAGGTCCCAGGAACAATGCGCCTGCATTTTGGATCCTGTCAATATAGTCAAACGGCGATTCCACGATAACTTCAAGATGTTCGGGTGCCAGACGGTTGGACAGGTCAATGGCTGTATCAATATCCGGTACCACCAGAATGGCGCCGAAATTATTGATGGCCGGTTCGGCGATCTCCTTGCGGGGCAGGGCGTCAAGCTGGGGGCCGATTGCGGCCGCGACCTTTTGCGCCAGTTCCTGGGAATCGGTTACCAGTATGGCCGATGCCAGCATATCATGCTCTGCCTGGGAAAGCAGATCTGCGGCAATGCATTCAGGATCTGCGGTTTTATCTGCAATGATCAGGATTTCGCTGGGGCCTGCGATCATATCAATGCTGACGGTGCCGGAAACAATTTTTTTGGCAAGGGTGACATA
>JAKSBO010000459.1 GCA_022361095.1 Desulfobacterales bacterium
AAAAAAAATGAAAAATATTCGGATCTACTTCTTTATGAAAATAATTTTGCCGTGTTTGCATGCGTCATCATGTTTATTCTCTTAATTTTTATGACGGCGGCTTTGATTACGCTTAAGCACAAATTCAAGAGAGAGCGCCAAGAGAGAACGGAAATACTTGAACGGCAAAAAGAGGTATTGCAAAAAGAGATTGATGAGAAACATAAGGTTATGGAAACGCTTTCCGAAAAAAAAGAGCATCTTCGTCTCCTGCTTGAAAATATTCCATACCTTGTGTGGCTCAAGAACAAGAAAGGCGAATACTTAAATTGCAGCCTTAAGTTTATTCAGCTCTATAATGCCGGATATTCAGACATAATCGGCAAAACAGATTATGATTTTATCGACAGGGAGGCTGCCGGCAACATACGGAAGGCAGATCTGGCTATTATGGAATCCGGCTGTCCAATGCGCAGTGAAGAAGACGTTACATATTTAAATGACGGACATAAAGAACTGCTTGAAATAATAAAAACGCCTGTGTACGGATTCAATAAAAAACTGGTGGGTATTCTGGGAATCGCCCGGGATATTACAATAAGAAAAAAGGCCGAAAAAGAGCTGATAATTAAAAATCATCACCTTGAATCCATTCTATCCAATATCCAGGGAATCACTTACAGGTGTCTCTTTAACCATGAATGGGAGATGCTGTACATCAGTTCCCATGTTGAAACCCTGACAGGGTATCCGCCCGAGGATTTTATCAACAACTCTAAACGTTCCTTTATTTCCGTAATCCATCCCGAAGACAGGGCATTCGTTTACAACAACGTATCTCAAGCGGTAAAAAACAGGATGCCCTGGGAAATAGAGTATAGACTCCTAAACAGGAAACGTGTGCTGTGGGTGTATGAAAAAGGGGAGGCACAGCATGATTTATACGGAAATGTGATGCATCTTCAAGGTTTTATAATCAATATAACAGAAAAAAAAATAATGGAAGCGCGTTTTATGCAGGCGGATAAAATGGCATCAATAGGCATGCTTGCAGGTGGCATCGCCCATGATTTTAACAATATTCTTTCCGGTATAATGGGCTTTTCCGAACTTATTAAGGCCGATCTGAAGAAAATTCAGGCAGATGAAAAAATGTATAAACGGCTGGATCATATAAGAAAGGGAGGGGTCAGAGCTTCCGAGCTGGTTTCCCAGATACTCTCCTTCAGCAGATCTGAAAATGGCGGATTAAGGCCTGTAAAAACATCACTCATTGCAAAAGAAACGGCAAAGCTGTTAAGGGCAAGTCTGTCTCCCGGCATCTCAATTGAGGAACACTATTCCGCCGATCCTTATGTCCTTGGGGATCCAACTAAAATTCATCAGATCCTAATGAACCTGTGTACAAACGCAGCGTATGCAATGAAGGATAATGGCGGCAAATTAAAAATCGACATTAGAAGCGTATTTCACCATGAGGTTCCAATGCCGAATGCAGAAAATAATCCTGGAGAAACCTATACGTGTATCTGTGTCGAAGATAACGGCTGCGGCATGGATGACAAATTAATTGAAAAGGCCATGGAACCTTTCTTCACAACAAAGCCTAAGGGGTCCGGAACAGGCATGGGACTATGGCTTATCCGGGGAATCGTGGAAAAAATGCAGGGGCGTATAGATATTTCAAGCCAGGTGGGAAAAGGATCGATCTTTAAAGTTTATCTGCCTGAATATAAAGAGAAAATCAATGTCAAAGATACGGATCTTAACAGAGTCCCGCCTGGCGGGAAAGAGCATTTACTGGTCGTTGACGATGAAGAGAGTCTTGTTCAGCTTTCGGCCGTTTCGCTTTCCCAGCTCGGGTATAAAGTTTCTGCGTTCAGACATGCAAAAGAGGCTGTTACAATATATGAAAAAAATCCCCGGGAATTTGATCTTGTCATCACTGACATGGAAATGCCTGAAATAAAAGGCAACACCCTGGCAAAAATGATCCGAAAAATTAATCCCGCCGCCAGGATCATTTTATATTCAGGCGAACCTTATCATAACAGCACTGAAGAAAATCTCAGGCTTTTTGATTCCGTATTAAAAAAACCCGTTGCAATGTATGATTTTGCGCAAACAATAAGAGATGTTATCCAGCACAACAATTTATGAATTCCGTTGCCGGCGCAATGGAGCAGACATCAACAAATATCGGCGGTGTGGCAGCAGCAATGGAAGAGATGACTGCAACTGTAAATGAGATTGCGGGCAATGCCGAAAAAACAAGATCCATAACTGAAGATGCAGTTGAAAAAGCTGAAGAAACATCAAAAAGAATGGATGATCTTGGTGATGCCGCAAAGAAAATCGGAAATGTGATTGAAACAATAACTGACATTTCAGATCAGACAAACCTGCTCGCATTAAATGCAACCATTGAAGCTGCAAGGGCGGGAGAGGCCGGAAAAGGCTTTGCTGTGGTGGCAAACGAAATCAAGGAACTTGCCAATCAAACAGCGTCGGCAACCAATGAGATAAAAGATAAGATAACCTGGATTCAGTCGGCGACAAACACATCTGTTTCAGATATGGGGATGCTAAAAAATACAACATTTGAAATACGTGACTTTATAACAACGATTGCAACGGCCGTTGAAGAGCAGTCCGTCTCAAGTGATGAAATCTCAAATAATGTGAACCAGGCGTCACATGGGGTTCAGGAAGTGAACCAAAATATTAGTGAGAGTTCTACGGTTTCCGATGAAATTGCAAAAGATATCTCCGAAGTTAACAGAGCTGTGAATTCAATAGAAGAGCTTGGCAAATCAGTCCGCAAAGGCTCGGAAAAAGTGTCTTCTGTGTCTGACGAGCTGAAAAGACTTGTAAAAGGTTTTAAAGTCTAAGACCGCACACTTATATTGCCGGGCATTAATACGTATGTATGAATGCCCGGCATTTTATCTATATTTTAAGCTTGTTTATACTCGATAATCCAGTTTTTAGGGAATTTGTTCAAATTCAAGACGGAAACAATTTTTAACCGGAGGAATATACAATATATTTTGAGGATTAAAAATTTTTTTCCAACGCCGAAGTTGGGCAAATTAACAAAAACTGGATCATCGAGTTATACCCTTAATCCGGGGCGCCCATGCTGCCGAAAGACGCGGCCATGGCTTGTATCTGCCCACCGGACAGATCTCCGGCGGCAATTACTGAAAAAATGTCGGCCCCGTCAACATCGCCGTCCAGATCCTGGTCCGGGTTAAATACGACAACCTCGTCGGCCCCGACATCAGCAGCCGTTTCATCGGGCCGGTTTTCGCCGTCGATATCTTCCCGGGCATCCTGATCCCTTGTCACCCGGTCAACCGGCGGAGCGCCGGGGACCAGGTGGAGGTCTGCCCGGGCAGCATTGACAAACCATGAGGACACGGCATCTGTCATATTTTCCGTGACCACGGCCCGGGCCCCGTCTCTTTGTACAATGGGGCCGTCGGTGAGATTGGCATGGATGACGCCGGCCGGGTCGCCGGAATCTGCCTGGTACCGGTATTCAATGGTCCAGGGAAAGGTATTGTTATACACAACCGTGTTATGGAGCACCCGGGCATTGTCCGCGCGGTTCAGGCTGATGGCCACATCCCCGTCACCGGACCTGTGGAAAAAATTATTCCGGATAATCCCGCCGGAATGGTGGGTTCCGGCACTATTGCTGGGGTTTCCGAATTGGATCCCCATGTCACACTCGATAAACCGGTTCCGTTCCACAAGGGTCCGGGCGGCCCCATGCCACATCAGGATGGCGGCCCCGGCAAGGCCCTGGGGGCTGACACCGTCATGGGGGGCGCGGATATTGTAAAATATGTTGTCCCGGATGACCCAGCCCTCTCCGCCGAGTACATCAACGCCGTTGGTATAATACCCCCATGCCGGCCAGTATCTGGCATGTTCGGTGAATTCAAACCGGCATCCTTCCACAATCCCCCGGTTGCAGAAAAGCTGATCCGCCGCGTTCCTTGTCACTTTGATGAACTGCTCTCCGGCGTCAATCAGGCTAAGGTTTTTAAAGCAGGGCCGGTTGGCGCCTTGTTCCCCCTGGACTTGAACGGGATGATAATGGACATCTTTAATGGTCAGGTCCGCCAGGGTAAAATCGGCAATGTTTCTGAACAGAAAAAGAACATTTGCGTTTCCCGGCGTGTCCATGCCGCTGCCCTGTAAAACAACGGCGTCGCGGTTACCGCTCTCGCTGCGGATGACCACATTGCTGATGTTTGGACTGCCGTTCAGACTGCCGCCGGCCATCAGGGTATTGGGAATGGTATAAAGCCCGTCCCGGATGAGAATTTCCGTATCAGAGGATAAATTCATCACTGCCGAGGCAAGTTCCTGGGGTGTGGAGACCCGGATGATGTTTCGCTGGGGAACAATCCGGTTGATGACCAGGGTCCGGGATGTGGTATGTCCAAGGCGGTCCGTAACGGAAACCACGATAATGTTCTCCCCCGGCGCCAGGTAAATCCCGTGGGATTCCCAGGTATCCGAAGAGATGTCTACGGGCCGCTGTTCACTGGTACCGTCGGGATAGTCGATCCTGATGTCCACGGATGCAATGCCCACATCATCTGACAGTGCGCCGTCCAGCGGGATGACCGCACAGTCCAATTCAGTGCCTCCGGACGGCTCGGTTATGGATATTTCCGGCGGGGAGACATCAAAGGAGACCGTGATTGTTTCCCTGTCAGTCAGCGCGCCGTCGGAAACCGTGAACGTGACTTCATGATTCCCTGCATATGCGTTGTCCGGGGCCCAGAAGAACACCCCGGTCTGGGGATTGAATACGGCTCCGGGGGGCAACCCTTCGGCACCCAGTGTCAATGGGTCAAGATTCCCGTCCTCTGCGGTTACGGTAAAAGAGAGCGTCTGCCCCCCTGCGAAAAGCTTGTCGCCAATGGGATGGAGCACCGGGGCAATGGGTTCCTGGCCCGAGGAAGGCACGATAATCAGCTTATTGCCCAGA
>JAKSBO010000771.1 GCA_022361095.1 Desulfobacterales bacterium
ACCTGGACGGCAACCAGGCCGCTTTTTTCTGCCAGGGCAGAGACGTTCTCTTCATCAAGCAGCAGACCGTTGGTGGAGATACAGGTCATGATATTCTTTTCATGGCACTTCTCCAGAATCCGGTAGAAATCAGGCCTGATAAACGGTTCGCCGCCGCCGAAATTAATCTGAAACACAGTGGCCGCACTGAGTTGATCAATCAGATCAAAGGCTTCCCGGGTGGACAATTCGTTTTCAGCAGGCAGTCCGGAGTCCGAAAGACAATGGCTGCACCTCAGGTTACACTGCTGGGTCACTTCCCAGGTCAGGTTGACAGGTGCACTGAGCCCTTGCTCAACATATCTATTGCTCATACACAAACCCCTTTTGCACAAGTTGCCTGAGAAACGTCAGAATAATTTTCTTTTGCGCATCAGGCAACGACGCCAGCACCTTTTTTTGAACAGAATCCTTTTGGAAAAACCGGCAGGTCAACACAGAGCCTGTCTCTGCAAAAAGAAGCTTTGGCCCCAGGGAGCTGTAAAAGAGCAGGCCGAACGGCTCCTGTCTCACCTGGCTGGTGGGCCGCAACACAAAGGCAGGGGCGTTCATGATCAGTAGACTCCGCAAATCCCGTCTATGGCCAGTTCTTCAATTCTGATTTCATCAATAATGCAGGGGGCTTCCTGGGCGTTCTCCACGGTCTCGCCGTCAACCTTTGCCGCTTGTTCCGTACTTTTTGTTTCCTGGGATCTAGTCTTTTCCATTATACGTTTCTCCATGTAATACATATTGGCCTTTAATCTATTTCACAGACCCAGCGGCCTTTAATCTGCCGTTTATCCATGGCCTCGGCCACATCGTTGATCTCTTCCAGTTTAAACCTGTCCGTGATCAGCTTGTCCAGTTTGAGATCATGGTTCATTGCCATATTGACCAGGCGGGGAATATCATCATGGGTGGAGATGGCCCCATAGAGATTGCCCTTGATGGTTTTTTGATGCAGGGGCAGCAGCATCAGGGATAAATCGGTTGTCTGGTCGTGGGGGGTGATGCCCAGAATAATGAGTTCGCCGCCGATACTTGTGGACCAGTAGGCCTGGATGATTGCGCCGGGGTCGCCTTTGGCCTCAAATACATACTCTGCACCGCCGCCCATAATGGTGCCGTCGTCCATTTTTTCACCGCCGGTAAGCAACTGGATGGCCGGTACCGGATCCTCTTTGGAACTGTCGATAAAATGGGTGGCACCAAATTCCATGGCCAGTTCCCGCTTGCTGCCTTCAATATCAACGGCAATCAACGGATAGGCATGGCGCATGGCGGCCGCCCGCAAAATATTAAGCCCGACACCGCCAAGGCAGTAAACGGCCACAGGAGATCCGGGGGGAAAGGCGGCGGTATTAAACACCGAACCCCAGCCCGTGGGAACGCAACACCCCATGAGTGCGGCCTGTTCCAGGGGGAACTCTTTGGGCATGGGAATGACCGCCCGCTCGGGGACCACCGAGTGCGTTGAAAAACAGGAGACAAAATTGCCATGCCGGACCACATCGCCCTTGGCATCCCTTATGCGGGAGGTGCCGTCGAGCAACATGCCCTCCAGAAAATAACTAAAACTGGTGGTGCAGATATTGCCTTTGCCCCTGCGGCAATTGGGGCAGTGGCCACAGGGAACCATCCAGGTGACACCGACATGGTCTCCCTTCTGCACAGTCGTAACGCCCGGGCCGACAGCTTCAACAACACCCGCACCTTCATGGCCGGCAACCAAAGGCATCTTGATGGGAATTTCGCCTTTCAACAAATGCAAATCAGAGTGACAATACCCGGTATGGGTGTACTTGACCAGCACCTCGTTCTCCTTGGGCGGATCAAGCTCTAAAGTCTCGATGGAATATTTCATACCGGGTTCCCGTAAAACAGCGCCTTTGATCTTCATAACATCTCCTTTAGGAATTTTGGGTCTCTCTATTGTTCTCTTTTTGCAACCGGGATTGGACCATAGCACGACAAAACCTGATCCGCAACATGTATAAATAGTTGATTTATCAACTAAATCCTCAATCCCCAAAATGCCATCAATGCTTGGTTGCCCCCTGCGTTCTATTTTGGTAATGGAAAGCGGCATATTTTATTTTTATTCCACGATGAGGTGACATATGAATCCGGAACAGGCGCTTGACAGACTCACCCAATGCGGTGTGGTCCCCGCAAACAGGCTTATCATTGCCCTTACCCGCCACTGTAATTTAACATGCAATCACTGCTGGTTGACATCCGGCCCAAACTCTTCTCTGAAACATGTGGATGCAACGCTGTTAAAAAAGACCCTCTCCCTCTGGGTTGATGCCGGTGTGCAAACCCTCTGTCTTTCAGGGGGAGAACCGCTCACCCATCCCCGGTGGCAGGAAATTCTCACCCATTGCGCACAATTTCCTTCGATTCACCACCTGCGATTGCAAACCAATGGAACGCTGCTGACCCCCAAAATCGTAAACGGCCTGACAAATCCCGTGTTTGCCAACCTTCATCTGCAAGTCAGCCTTGATGGTGCACAGCCTGCCACCCACGACCTTGTCAGGGGCAAAGGAAACTTTGCAAAAACCATGAACGGCCTGCAACTGCTTTCAGACGCGGGGCTGGGGCCGCGCACAACAGTATCGTTTACGGAGATGGCCCATAATTTTGAAGAACTGCCCCTGCTGTTTCCCATGATGGCGGAACTGGACATCGGCCATGTGGTGAGCGGCACCCTGATACAGGGAGGGAGGGCACTGGCCCGGGCCCTGGACCTTCCATCACCCAAACAATACGCAAACCTGATAGAGCGATTCTCACATGATGCACAACTGCGGGCCGTCTATAAAAAAATCGGGAATACATCCTGCCTGGAATGGTACGCCTCCCGCCGTGAAACATCAGAACACCATTGCGCCAACTGCATGGAATCGCCTTATATTTCGGAGGAAGGGACTCTTTTTCCCTGCGGCCTTTTATCTGTTACAAACTACGGTATTGAAGGGGTGTGGAACTGTTCTGTGGCATCTGTTGCGCAAAAAGCAGAGGTCCGGTGGGCAGGCCTCAACGCGTTGAGCAGACAACGCGCGGACAATATCCAAGGGTGCATGGCCTGTACAGGGCGGCTGCATTGCCAGGGCGGCTGCATGGCCAGACTTGCCCGGCAGACCGATAATTTTTTGGCAGTGGAAGACCGGTGCCGGCTCAGAAAGCAGGTGTATGCCTTACCGGCCCTGCCCAATCTATGATAGAAGACGGATGAGAATTCTAAACCATATTGTAGCGTATTTTATTCCGATCATGGGCCTCTAATACAGGGAAATATTCGATGTCTGTTCAGACACTATGACAGGTTCGTATGTGGCTTGGGAACTGACTATATGGATTGAGATTCTTTACCGGAAAACCGCCTGAACCGGAGTGAAACGGCGGAGTCATTACAATCCGGTTCAGGCGGGAATAAGCAGCTTTAGAATGCATACATGAATTTAAACCAGTATTTTTCGCCCCTGGGCCTGTTCTCAACGTTGGTATCAAACTGCACCTTCAGGTTAAAAAACATGTTTTTGTAGTTGTACTGGATGGCAGGACCGATAGAAAGTGCTTGGCCCTTGCTCTTGCTGACATTGTCCCCCGAAAGCTCGTCATCCGTGGCCTGAAGATAGACCATGCCGTTGAGGCCGAACATCCAGTTGCCGATGTGCTGTCCAACCAGGTAATCACAGATAAATTCATTTCCCGTGGTGTAATCGGTATCCGGATTTTCAAAATTGACCAGATACAGCAGTTTTGCCGAAAGTTCAAATCCCCCGTCAGAGATATAGGTCAGATCCAGAATCGGCGACACAGTCCAATAGTTTCGGCCGAGACTTGCCGCATCACCGGAGTCGTATTCTCCCACAGGAAGCCAGACATCCAGTGCGCCGATCACATGAAAATTTTTGTTCAGATGCCATCCTAAAACCACTGCGGAGACTTCAATATCGCCAAGTCCGCTTGTGGAGTCATCAACCCCCCTCTCGACAATTTCAGCCTGGGAAGTAAGCACAGGTATAATGACATGCCAGGCCACATCGGCTCCGAACAGTTTCATGTCCGAGACATAGATAAAACGGAAAGCCGCCCCGGTAACATTAAGGTCAAAATCCACAGGCGATTTATTGCCGTCGCCGTCCATTAATTCATCCGCAGTGTAATGAAACGCATAAACAATGGGATAAAACCCCGGTCCGGGCAAGGCACCCGACATGAAATCCTCGTTCCCGCCCAAATAGGCAGAACCGCCCCCTTCAGCGGCAAATGCACCGTGAAGCGGAAAAAAAAGCATGGCCAGAATAAGCATGAAACCTGAAACCGATTTTAACAACGTTTGAGCATACGCGTTCCCGAAAAAAATAACTTTCTGCATGAAAAATTGCCTCCTGATCTCGTTTTCTTTGTTATCCCTACTCGCATTAATCAGAACGATTCTTCACATAGAAACACTATGGATTGCAACCATATTTTTTTGTATTCCCATACATAAGGCATATCCCAATAAGAGATGTTCAGCCTTGAAAAACAGTTATTTATTCTTAATTTACAGAACCTTATCAAAAATGGCTTTTTATTCACCGATCCCGTTGCTGACTGCCGGCTGTCAATAGCGGCATTAACCGGGGAGCTGCGGTTTTGATAAAGCCGAAGATGAAATCCTCGTGGCTTCCTTGAAGGCTAAAATTTTAAGTAAAAATTGTTTAAATCAGGATCTCACACAACGAATTCTTGATTTAGCACTATACATCAGTTCCAGGGGGGGGTGAACCCGGATAATATCGCCAAGTTCCACAAGTGAACAGGCATGGGAGCCCGATATTTTATAGGCTTGGCCGCAATACTTTATCCAGGTCCAGATTATGCCGCTTAAGCTTGTTGTTCAAGGTCGTTCTTGTAATACTAAGGATTTTAGCCGCTTCGGTTTTATTGCCCTTTGTCTGCTTAAGCGTCTCGATCAGGGCAATGCTTTCGATTTCATTCAACGTTTTTCCGCCCCCGGAAAAATCATGGGCGGCCATATTTTCAGGTTCATAATCCTTTAACACGTTAGAGGGCAGATCTTTTTCGCAGATATACCCGCCCATACACAGGATAATGGCGCGTTCAATTATGTTTTCAAGTTCGCGCACGTTGCCCGGCCAGCCGTACTTGACCAGGGCATCCATGGCCATGGGGGTAAACCCTTTAACTTCTTTTTTATTCTCTTGGGTGTACCTGTCTAAAAATTTCCGGGCAAGCAAAGGGATGTCATCTGATCTGTCACGTAACGGGGGGACCTTTACATTAATCACATTGAGCCGGTAAAACAGATCCCGGCGAAAAGTCCCCGCTTCCACCTCTTTTTCCAGATTTTTGTTGGTGGCCGCAATCACGCGAACGTCAATGGTTGTGACCTTATCGGAACCCACTTTCTGGATCTCTTTTTCCTGGAGAACCCTGAGCAGCTTTACCTGCATGGACAAAGGAATTTCGCCGATTTCATCAAGAAAAATTGTACCCTTGTCTGCGGATTTAAAAAGGCCGTCCCTGGGTTTATCCGCGCCGGTGAATGCCCCTTTTTCATGTCCGAACAGTTCAGATTCCAGCAGGGTTTCACTCAACGCGGCACAATTCACCGGGATCAAAGCATTCTCTTTTCGTTTACTGTTTTTGTGAATGGCCTTTGCAAACAACTCTTTACCG
>JAKSBO010000140.1 GCA_022361095.1 Desulfobacterales bacterium
ATGATCTTCTGGGTCGGTTGGCCCTGGGGATCAAGTTCCCAATGCCTGTCAGGATAGGTGTAGGGTGAGTTTAGAATCGGCTGTTCGAAAAAGAGGTTGGCCGGGGCCATACTATTTGTTCCTTATTTACTCTGGATTTGGTAAGGCTTTGATGGATGGCGATTTTTTATAGCCCCCCGGCTCAAATTTTGGGTTACCAAGGGGCTTTCGTATTTCTTTTCGTTTCTCTTCGGATAAATACATGAACCTTCCTTTTTGGGAGATTGAACACAGACATTCTGAGCTTTATATCAGGCTCAAGATTGTGATTCAATCGGGAATTCCCTTAAAATGCCATTTTTATAGTGATCGGCCTCTCCTTTTACCACCAACCATAATTTTCCGTATTTGACAGGAATACCATTGTCAATGATCCTGATTTGAAGATGGCGACGGGAAAGCAGAGAATACCAGAATAAGAAAATGGACACAATCGCTCAATTTTAAGAAAAAAAAAGGCACTTCGGTTAACCGGGTGCCTTTGAAAGCCTTGTGGCTGTGCCTTTTCAGTGGCGCGCCCGACGCGATTCCAACACGCGGCCTACGGATTAAAAGTCCGTTTTGAACACTTTCAGAGATTTTCATAAAACCCCATAAAACTATTGATATTTATTGACATTATTTTAATTTTTAATTATTTTATTTTCAGTTAACTTCATAAAAAAGTCTTACATCAGCCCAAAAGTGGGGACTATGTGGGGACAGATTTTAAAAGGTGGGGAGCAATGGCAAAATGGAACAGCACAAAATATCCGGGGGTGCGATATCGGGAACATAAAACCCGTAAGCATGGAATTAAACCAGATCAATATTTTGCCATACGCTACCAGAAAGATGGGGAGCGAAAAGAAGAAGGTGTTGGTTGGGCAAGTGAGGGATGGACACCATCAAAGGTTGCGCTGAAACTAGCAGAACTTAAAGCAGCGGCCACCACAGGAGATGGTGAAAGCCGTTTGTCAGATGCCAGGGCTAGGGCTGAGGCAGAGAAACAGCAGGAACAGGCCCGGCAGGAACGGGAAGCAAAAGACAACATAACACTATCCTCCTATTTTGATGATATCTATTACCCGGCCATATCCCAGGAAAAAAAGAACTCAGCCCACATCCGTGAAGAATCCCTGTTCAGACTTTGGATAAAACGCCCCATGGGTGACAAACCCCTAAAAAATATTTCAGCCTTTGACCTGGAACGTCTAAAAAAGGCCATGCTAAAAAAGGGCCGGTCTCCAAGGTCCGTGGAATACGCTCTAACTACCCTGGGGCAGATATTCCGTCATGCTGAAAGATTGGGATACTTTCAGGGGGACATACCCACAACAAAGGTGAAACGCCTTAAATACGATAACAAACGGGTCAGGTTTCTATCACAGGATGAAGCCCACCACTTGCTGGAGATCCTTCAAAAAAAAAGCCAGGAGACCTATGAGATTGCTTTGCTGTCCCTTCATTGTGGATTAAGAGCCGGAGAAGTGTTTTCACTTACCTGGAAGGATATTGACCTGGACCATTGCCTTATCACTTTGTTGGATACAAAATCCAGTAGAACCAGAACCGTATCAATGACCGCTGACGTTATGTCCTGTCTTATGGCAAAGGAACCCGGCAGTAAGCAGGATCTTATTTTCCCTGACCGGAAAAACGGCGGGATCAGGAAGCAGATTTCAAAAACATTCCCTAGGGCGGTAACTGATGCCGGGTTAAATGACGGCATTGAAGACCGGCGGCAGCGGGTAACATTCCATACCCTGCGCCACACCTTCGCTTCATGGCTGGTAATGGAAGGCATAAGCCTTTATGATGTAAAAGAGCTTTTGGGCCATGCCACCCTGACCATGACAGAACGGTATGCCCACCTTGCACCAGGCCGGAACAAACGGGCGGCTGCAACCATGGAACAGATCTTCAATAAAAAAGATAACCTTGAGAATATTGCAGGAATTAAAGTTGTGAACATAGAATAATTTTTTTAATAAAATAAGTAACCACGAACAAAGGATACCCAATGAAAAGATTTATGACCGCAATCATCGAAAAAGAGGGGACCGGCTACGTTTCCTTGTGTCCGGAACTGGACATAGCCAGCCAGGGGGAAACGGTTGCCGAAGCCAGGGAAAATTTGCAGGAAGCCCTTGAACTGTTTTTTGAATGTGCATCCCCGGAAGAAATAGAAACCCGGCTTAAAGGGGAAATCTACATTACCCAGATGGAGGTTGCCGTTGGTTAAGCTGCGGGTCTTATCCGGAAAGGAGGCCTGTTCAATATTATCTGCCAATGGGTTTGCCGAGATCCGCAGGCGTGGCAGCCATGTGATTATGCAAAAGAAAATTGAAGGGTCCACCATCACTGTTCCGGTTCCGGATCATAAGGAACTAAAAAAGGGGACCCTGCTTTCTATTATCAGGCAATCCGGCATAGACAGGAAATCATTTGAATAAATCCATCTTCCTGGGATTGATCCGGCTTAATTACCCGGGCTGAACCGCCTTTCCCAGGGCTTTTTTAATCAGGACCTTGCAGGAGAGGTTGGTGGGAAGACTCAACAGAAACGGTGAAGATTAATACAAGACCAAGGAGTATTGGACTCCGGCGGAAGCTGCCGGGTTTGTTATGGGGGTTGAGGTCGATACGATTTTCTATACCTACAAAGATTGTATCGAGGCTGTTGACGATAAAAAGCTATCTATTTACAAAAAAGAAAAGGCGTGAAAGTTAATAATAAAGGGTATTTAGCGTGGATAACTCCGCCGGACTACAAAGAAGAAAAGAGAGTATTTAAGTAAGTTTTTTAAAGAAGACCGAGTAATTAGTCCTTGCAGCGGCGCCTTAAGTGATGAATCATCCAGATTGAAAACGGACCCCATTCTGTCCACATGCTTTAGAAAGTGGGGACTATGTGGGGACAGGTTGCAAATCAAAATACAAAAGGGTCACAGAGAAGATCTGTAACCCCTTAATTTTTATGGCGCGCCCGGCGCGATTCGAACACGCGGCCTACGGATTAGAAGTCCGTTGCTCTATCCAGCTGAGCTACGGGCGCA
>JAKSBO010000052.1 GCA_022361095.1 Desulfobacterales bacterium
CGTCCCGCCACATCGCCCCCCCACAATCCTCCACAAAACCGCCACCACATTGACTATCGGAGGCAAATATCGCACGCAAAACAGACGGTCTTCACCCAACCATCTATTTTTCCTGAAAATTCATTAACATTTTTTTCATTGATTTTTTTTATTAAATGCTCTATTCCTTTTTTATACTTGCCTATATTTTTTTTGTTTTTTCACATTTTTGCTTGACTTCTTTTATATTTTTCGTAAAAGTGGCAGCAAGGTGGGTGCAAAGTGGATGTAGTATTCAATAAAAAGGGCCGACCCAGTGTTCCGATCCAGTTCCAGTCATACCATTGATGACAAAGGAAGACTCATTATCCCGGCACGATTCAGAAAAGTGCTCAAAGCGGAGGATGATTACGGAATTGTGGTTTCAAGCAAGGATGGCTGCATCTTCGCATTTACCGTTAGCGAGTGGAAGGCTATTGAGGACCGCTTAAAAACGGTCAAGACCGCAGCCATGCAGAGGTTTAAACGGTTCTTCCTGGGGAATGCCTGTCCGCTGACATGCGACAAACAGGACAGGGTTTTAATCCCCCAGAATCTGAGAACCTATGCACAGATTGACAAAGAGGTCGTTCTTGTGGGCGTTCTGGACCGGTTTGAAATTTGGGCCAAAGAGAAATGGGAACAAGAGCAGAAAAAGATGGAACAGGAGCTTAAGCAGGAGGACGTCAGAGAAGAGATTGCGTCAATAGGGTTATAATATGGGTTTCGAACATACCTCGGTCATGCCGAATCAGGTGCATGCGTACCAAAACCTTAGCCCCGGAGACATATGTGTGGACTGCACCCTTGGCGGATGCGGACACGCGGCGGCGACGCTCAAGGCCATAGGTTCCGACGGGTTGCTCATCGGCATTGACCAGGACATGGATGCCATCACCAACGCCCGGAATGTACTTCATCTTTTCAAGGACAATGTGCGGCTGTACCACAACAATTTCAGCGACCTCCCCGGCATTCTCACAGATGCCGGCATTAACGGGGTTAACAGCATTCTCCTTGATTTAGGCTTTTCACTCAATCAGCTGACCCAAAGCAAACGAGGGTTCAGCTTTAAAAAAGAAGAACCATTGGATATGCGGATGGATGTCCGCAATCCGTTAACCGCACACCAAGTGGTAAATACCTATTCGGAAAAAAAATTGGCTGATATTTTCTTTACATACGGGGAAGAACGCTTTTCAAGACGAATGGCAAAGGCAATCATTGAAACAAGGGCCTCTAGCCCCATTGCCACCAGCCTTGAGTTAGCCGGGGTTATTGAAAACGCCATGCCTGCCCGTGCAAAAGCAAAGCAGAAAATTCATCCGGCCACCCGGGTATTCCAGGCCCTGCGCATCGTTGTCAACCGGGAACTTGAGCGCTTGGAAACGTTCATGCAGGCGGTTCCCTCTATGTTGGTTAAGGGTGGGCGTATCAGCATTATCTCCTTTCACTCATTAGAAGACCGTATTGTTAAGCAACGGTTGCGCGCCTTTGAAAACGGATGTACCTGCCCAAGGCAATTCCCCAAATGTATCTGCGGATTTGTGAAACAAATGGAATCGGTTACCCGGAAACCTGTGACTGCGGAGCCAGACGAATTAAACGCCAACCCCATGGCAAGAAGCGCAAAGCTGCGGGTGGCACAAAGAGTATAACAGTCATGGGATGACCTGGCCTGCCGGCACCCAGACACCCCCACAATAAAACATAAAATAATTTATTAACAGCGTATTGGAATTTTATAAAAAAGGGCAATTCGGCTGTGAACACGCCACAAAAACAAATTGACGTTATCCAAAGCCAAAAAGGCCTGCTGTGGTTTTTTGTCATCATTGTGCTGGCTGCCGAACTTATCTGCAATGCCTGGATTAGAAGCGAATCCAACCAGGCCGGGATTATGATTGCAAAAACTGAAACCCGGATACAGGATCTGACGGATTACCGCCAGGCCTTGGGCGTGGAAATAGATCGTCTTAAATCCGAATCACGGATCACCCGTATTGCCCGGACCCGGCTAGGATTGGCACCGGACATTTTCAATCCAACCATTTACCTGCCCAAAGGAACCAATTAAATGGCGGCAAACCCTTATCAAAAATTAGGTGTAAGGATTCTTGTCATCCGTTGTTTTCTGCTCCTGTGCCTGGTGGGTATTGTCATCCGGTCATTTGACATCCAGATTCTCCAGGGAGATGTGCTCAAGAAAAAAGCTGAAGACACCTATGTCAGAAGAATAACCATCCAGGGGGAGCGCGGGCTGATTCTTGACCGTCATTTAAACAAGCTGGGTGCCAGCATTGATGCACCCAACATTACCGCAGACCCCACCCAGGTTAAAAATATCCGGCAGACAGCAGGGCAATTGGTAAAAATCCTTGGCGGCAGCCGGACCGAAATGGAGAAAAAACTGTCCCAGGAGCGACGGTTCGCGCTTTTGGCAAGCAGGGTATCTCCGGCCAAGGCAAAAGCGGTTAAAAAGCTGAACATTGTTGGTATCTACACCTCGGATAACTCCAAACGGTTTTACCCCAACCGGCGTCTGGCAGCCCAGGTCATCGGGTTTACAGGTAAAGAGGATCACGGCCTTGAGGGACTGGAATTCGCCTACAATAACATTCTGGAAGGCCGGACCCTGAAAATCCAGGAGTACAGGGACGGTCAGGGCACAGTGCTTGATACGGAGAAAAACAAGCGTGACGGGCTTAAGGGGGGCACCATTGTTTTATCCCTGGATAAAAAAATTCAGTTTTTCAGCGAACAGGCCCTGGAACGGGCCGTAAAAAAACACCGGGGCAAATCAGGCACGGCCATTGTGATGCAGCCTGCCACCGGTGAACTTCTTGCCGTGGCCCACTACCCGGAATTCAACCCCAACAACTATGGCGATTTCAGCCGGAGCCGCTACAGAAACAGAGCCGTGGCAGACACATTTGAGCCCGGGTCCATCATGAAGGTGATCACTGTGGCCTCGGCCATTGAACGGGGCATGGCCCCCAAAACCATTATCAATTGTGAAAACGGCAGTTACCGCATTGGCAGTTCCGTGATCCATGACACCCATCCCCATGATTACCTGACCCCGGGACAGGTTCTAAAATTTTCCTCGAACATCGGCGCTGCGAAGATCGCCCAGGAGACCGGTCCCAAAGCCATGCATTATTACCTGAAGGCCTTTGGATTCGGTACAAAAACCGGCATCAACTGCCCGGCGGAAAGATCGGGCGTTATTCTGCCCTTAAAGCGCTGGACAAATATTGATGCCGTGGCCATCTCCTTTGGCCAGGGCATGTCCGTAACGGCGCTGCAGCTTGTAAGCGCGGTATCCGCCATCGCCAACCAAGGCAAATTGATGAAACCGTTGCTGGTAAAAAAGGTGCTTTCCAGCACGGGAGAGGTTGTCCGGGAGAATCCGCCCTGTGTGGTCCGCCAGGTGATTTCCGCCAAAACCGCGGGCATTGTAAAAAAGATGATGGCCAGGGTGGTCCAGGAAGGCGGGACCGGGACCAAGGCCGCCATCCCCGGTTACCGGATATGCGGCAAAACCAGCACCGCCCAGAAAGCCGCCAAGGGCAAAAAAGGATATTCCGACTCCAGGTTCACATCGGCCTTTGCAGGCTTTGCGCCCTTTGACAACCCGGCTTTAGCCATTCTGGTGGTGGTGGACGAGCCCAAACAAAATCACTACGGCAGCATTGTTGCAGCACCGGCGTTCAAGGATATTATGGCCCGGTCCTTTAACTATCTGAACATTGCCCCCAACACAGATATGATAGCAGCATTACCCCGGGAGGTGTCCCATGCGGTTGACTGAAATCCTGAACACAACTGAAGTCGTGCTCACGCCTGATCAGGAACAGGCAGGTATCGGCGACACCTCCATCACCCATATTACCTGCGATTCCAGGCAGGTGACCCAGGGGTCATTATTTGTCGCCGTGGACGGCCACGCCGCAGACGGCCATAACTATATTGCCCAGGCCTTTCACCAAGGGGCCGCAGCGGTTCTGGCCCAAAAAATCCCCCGAGAACTGACCCTGGACCAGGCCCTGCACATTGTTCTCTCAAAGGACACGCGTAAGGATACCGCCATTGCCGCTGCAAATTTTTTCGGTCATCCGTCCAGGGATCTCATTGTCGTGGGCGTCACCGGGACCAACGGCAAAACCAGTATTACCTGGCTTCTGGAAAAAATTTACCAGACCTGCGGAATTACCTGCGGAGTCATCGGCACGGTGAATATCAGGTATCCGGGCGTCACCATTGACAACCCCGTCACCACCCCGGATGCGGTGAGCCTGCAAAAAACCATGCATGACATGAAACTTGCCGGTGTCACCCATGTCATCATGGAGGTGTCGTCCCACAGCCTGGACCAGCACCGGGTGGATGGATGTGAATTTAATGCGGCGATTTTCACCAACCTCACCCAGGATCACCTGGATTACCATGACGGATTTGAAGCGTATTTTGCCTGCAAACGAAGCTTGTTCACCAATTACCTAGGCCCCTTTGAAGACGAAACCCGGGGCAAGGCCGTCATCAACATTGATAATGCGTACGGCATCCGGCTGGCAGACAGCCTTAAGCAGCCGGTGATCCGGGTCAGTGCCGATCACAACGCAGACATCAGGGCCATTGACATCACGGACGACATCCATGGCTTGAAAGGCACCCTGGATTTCACCGGTGTAAAAGCCCCTCTGACATCCGTGCTCACGGGTCATTTCAACCTGGAAAACATATTATGCGCCGCCGGTGCGGCGCTGGCCACAGGGATTTGTCCGGAATCCATCGCCCGGGGCATTGCGGCCCTTGAACGGGTACCGGGCCGCCTTGAAAAACTGTCCACGGAACTGAACCGGCATATTTTTGTGGATTATGCCCATACCCC
The DNA here is from genome assembly GCA_022361095.1 of Desulfobacterales bacterium. Taxonomy (GTDB): domain Bacteria; phylum Desulfobacterota; class Desulfobacteria; order Desulfobacterales; family Desulfobacteraceae; genus Desulfobacter. The sequence continues at coordinate 4,913 of JAKSBO010000052.1, forward strand.
GGATGCCCTTGAATCCATCTTAAAAACCCTTTCCGGCCGCGCCCCGGCCCGGCTGATCACCGTATTTGGCTGCGGCGGAGACCGGGACCGCACCAAGCGCGCACCCATGGGTGCCATTGCCTGCAGATACTCTGACATCGCCATTGTCTCTTCGGACAACCCGCGAACCGAAGAGCCGGACGACATTGTCGACGAAATTATAGACGGGATTCGTGCCCAGGGGTTCAAACCCATTGATCCTGACGGCTCAAATACCTGTGAAAAAGGATATATCCGGATGACCGACAGGGCCAAAGCCCTGGGCCTGGCCGTTCAAATTTCAAAACCCGGGGATATTATCGTGGCCGCAGGCAAGGGCCATGAAACCTACCAGATTACCAGGCAAGGCACCATCCACTTTGACGACAAGGAACATCTGACCGATGCCTGCACCAGCCTGCTGACGCCAAAACCATGGAATCTCACGGATATTTGCACGGCCCTTGGGTGTGACGGCCTTACCGCGTCAGGCCGGCAACCTGCCGCACATGCCAAAGCAACAATTTTTAAAGGCATCGGCACGGATTCAAGAACCATCTCACCGGATATGGTCTTTTTGGCGCTGGCCGGAGACCGCTTTGACGGCCACAATTTTATTCCAGGCCTGGTAAAGAAAGGCATTTCAGCCTTTGTCGTCAAGCAGGGCTACTTAGACACACTGGATTCAAATCATAAAGGCCTGATGGACAAAACCGAGACCTGCTTTTTTGAGGTACCGGACACCCTGGCAGCCCTGGGACACCTGGCCCGGTATCACAGACTGCGCTCAAATGCCCGAATCGCCGCCCTGACAGGCTCCAACGGAAAAACATCCACCCGGAAAATGGCCCAGGATATCTTTTCCCTGCACCATGACACCTTGGCCACCCAAGGCAACCTGAACAATGAAATCGGCCTGCCCCTGACCCTGCTCAGGCTGGCGAATATCCATGAATGGGCCGTGGTGGAGATGGGCATGAGCAATCCGGGCGAAATCGCCCGGCTTTCCGCCATTGCCCAGCCTGATATTGCCCTGGTCACCAACACCCATGGGTCGCATATGGAAGGTGTGGGCTCGCTGGAGAATGTGGCCCGGGCCAAAGCTGAAATTTTTAAATGCCTTAACCCATACGGCACAGCCATTGTTTTTGCCGATGACCCAAGAGTTGAGATCCTTGTCCAGGGCGCCAAAAAAGATGCCGGCACGGCAAAAATAATGCGTTTCGGCACCCAGCCCGGCAGCGATGTACGCGTGTCAAACATCAATCCCACAGACCATGACATTGCTTTTTCTCTGACCATGGATGGAGAGACCCGCCAATATACCGTACCCTCCCCGGCTGATTTCATGGCCTTTAATGCCGCGGCTGCCGCAGCCCTGGCAAAGGCTGCAGGGATTGACGGAACAGACATTGCCCAGGGGCTTGAACTGTTTGTCCCGGTCAAAGGCAGGATGCACGTAAGGCACCTTAACAACGGCCTTCATCTCATTGATGATACCTACAATGCCAACCCCAGTTCCATGGACCAGGCCCTGAAAGTATTAAACCGGATGGCCGGCAGCAACCGGGGGATTGCCGTGCTCGGTGACATGCTGGAGTTGGGGGATAATACCCGGGAGCATCACCGGCAGATCGGCTATCTGACGGCAGCGCTTTCACCCGCAGCGCTTTTGCTGTCCGGCACCCAGGTCGCCCGGGTCCGTGAGGGCGCTCAGGAAAAGGGATACCCGGAAGACAGGATCGTCATGGGCTCCAAACAAGCGTTAGGCGAGGCCCTTAAAAAATTAACACAACACGAAACGTGGGTACTGATCAAAGGCTCCAGGGGAATGGCCATGGAGACACTGATTCCGGTACTTGAAGAAATCACTGCTGAAAGGGCGGACTGATCCAATGTTTTACCAGTTTTTATACCCGTTACATGATCTCAATACCGTTTTCAATATTTTCCGGTATATCACCTTCCGCACCATATACGGGGGACTGACCGCCTTTATCATCTGCTTTGTCCTCGGCCCCTTTGTCATCCGGCGGCTCCAGGTCATGCACTTTGGCCAGATCATCCAGACCGACGGCCCCCAGTCCCATTTAAAAAAGCAGGGCACCCCCACCATGGGCGGCATCATGATCCTGTTTTCCATTTTTGCCTCTACCTTTTTATGGGGCAATTTCACCAACCACTATGTAAACATACTGCTGCTGGCCACCCTGCTTTTCGGTGCCATCGGCTTTATTGACGACTACCTGTCGCTGACAAAAAAAACCAATATGGGATTCACGGCAAAAAGCAAATTTCTTCTCCAGATCCTTTCGGGCCTGCTCATCGGTTTTCTGATTTACAGCAGCCCGGACTTTAATGCCGTGCTCACGGTTCCCTTTTTCAAAAACGTGGCCTTTGATTTAGGCGTACTTTATATCCCCTTTGCCTGCCTGGTCATTGTGGGCACCTCCAATGCGGTGAACCTCACCGACGGGCTGGACGGACTGGCCATCGGCACCTATATCATGGCGGCCGTGACCTATATGATCTTTGCCTATGTGGCCGGCCACAACGAATTTGCCGATTACCTCCACGTGCGCCACATCACCTCCGCCGGTGAAATCACCGTGCTCTGCGGAGTTCTGGCCGGCGCCGGCATCGGTTTCCTCTGGTTCAACGCCCCGCCGGCGATGGTGTTCATGGGCGATACGGGCAGCCTGGCCCTGGGCGGGGCGCTCGGCTCGGTAGCGGTGGTCACCAAGCACGAGATCGTGCTCGCCATCATCGGCGGGCTGTTCGTGCTCGAGAC
>JAKSBO010000286.1 GCA_022361095.1 Desulfobacterales bacterium
CATCCAGGGCAGACGTGGGTTCATCAAGCAAAATAAGCTCAGGAGCAAGGATCAGGGCCCGGGCCACAGCCACCCGCTGGCGTTGACCGCCGGAGAGCTGGTGGGGAAAGCGGAACCTGAATTCCGTACCCAGCCCAACTTCGTCAAGCACACGCGCCACCCGCCGCTCGGCATCCCCAAGCCGGTGTATCTTCACCGGCTCCTTCAATGTCCGGTCAATGGTGTGACGGGGATGAAGGGAGCCGTAGGGATCCTGAAAAACCATCTGAACTTTGCGGCAAAAGGCCAGGCCTCTTTTCTTTGCCAAGCTGACACCGTCAATTTCCATGCGCCCTGTCCAATGGGTCAAAAGGCCTGCAATACAATTAAGCACCGTTGATTTGCCTGACCCGGACTCTCCCACCAAGCCGAAACTTTCACCTTTTTTTACGGTAAAGCCAACATCCTTAACCGCATGGTTTCGGGCCTGCCCGTGACCGAAAAAAACATTGAGTTTTTCAACGGCAATCATGACCCAGCCTTTTTGCCGGTAAGCCCGGACACCGGTTTAAGCCAGGCATTATCCCGGACAAGTGTGGGCAAATGATCCTGGGTACCGTCTATCTCAGGCAGGCAGGCAAGCAATCCTTTTGTGTACGGATGGTTTGATTTATGAAGATTACCGGCCGCCACCACCTCCATAATTTGTCCGCCGTACATAATAATCACCCGGTCGCAGAATGAGGAAACAAGCTCAAGATCATGGGAGATAAAAATAAGGCCCATGCCCCGTTCACAGACCAGATCATCCAGGATGGCAAGGATCCGGAGCTGCACCGTAACATCAAGGGCGGAGGTGGGTTCATCGGCAATGAGCAAACTGGGCTCAGGAATCAGCATCATGGCGATCATGATTCTCTGGCCCATGCCCCCGGACACCTCATGGGGATAAAGGCCGTAGACCTGTTCAGGATTCCTGATCCTGACGGCTTTGAGCATATCCAGCGTTTTCTGCCGGGCTTGCTTTTTCCCGGCTCTATGGTGAATGGTATAGGCTTCGCAAATCTGTTCACCCACGGTTCTTACCGGATTCAGGGAGTACTTAGGATCCTGCAGGACCATGGAGATCTCCATGCCCCGAATGTTTCTCATCTGCTTTTCGCTAAAATCAAGTAGATTTTTCCCTTTAAAAGAGATCTGGGACGCCCGAACCCTGGCATAGGGCGGCAGCAGACGCAAAACAGCCCGCCCGGTCACGGACTTTCCCGAACCGGACTCCCCCACAATCCCTATTTTCTCCCTGCCCATGGAAAAGCTTACGTTGTTAACCGCACAGACATCTCCTTTGGGAGAAGGAAAGGTCACGGAGAGATCAGCGACTGTCAGCAAAGGGCTATTTTCGCTCATCACCGGTCACTCCTTGGATCAAGGACGTCCCGAAGCCCGTCCCCCAGAAGGTTGAATGCAAGGCTGACAATAAAAATCGCGGCCCCGGGCATGGTGATCACCCACCAGTGGTCAATGATATATGTTCTGCCGCCGGCGGTCATCGCCCCCCACTCCGGGGTGGGCGGCTGGGCACCCATCCCTAAAAACCCCAAGCCTGCAGCAGTGAGGATGATCCCCGCCATATCCAGGGTAACCCGGATAATCAGAGACGGCAGGCAAAGGGGCATGATATGGCCGATAATAATCCTGAAGGCACTTGCACCCTGCAGCCTGACGGCTTTAATAAAATCGGCATTTCTAATGGTGAGGGTCTCTGCCCGGGCAATCCTGGCGTAAGGCGGCCAGGAGGTAATGGAGATGGCAATGATGGCATTTTCAATGCCCGGGCCCAGGGCGGAAACAAAGGCCAGGGCCAGAATAAGCTTGGGAAACGCAAGAAAAATATCCGTGACACGCATGAGCACCGTATCGATAATTCCCCCCAGATATCCGGCGACCGTGCCCACAAGAATGCCCACAGGTGCGGCAATAACGCCCACAAGGCCTATGACGTAAAGGGTCAGGCGGGCCCCCCAGATCACCCGGGAAAAAATATCACGGCCCATCTCATCGGTGCCGAAATAGTGTGTCAAAGACAATGGCGCAAGGCGGTTGGCAATATTGGGTTCAACCGGATCATAGGCGGCAATGACAGGGGCAAACACGGCAATGACAACCAGCGCCGCAATAATCATCAGCCCCAGAACCGCCAGCCGGTTTTTCATGAATGCCAGAAGGCCCAGATAAGCTCTGCCGGCCCGGGCCTGGAAAGCGGACATCGGCGTATCTGCCAAAAGCCATTGCCTCATGCCGCCTGTTTTGAATGTTTTGCTTGTCATCATTTACGTACCATTGGGGCAAATTAGCGGGCCCTTGGGTCCACCACTTTATATAAAAAGTCTGAAAAGAGGTTAACCCCAAGAAACACAGCGCCCACAACAATGGTGCTGCCCAGAACCGCATTCATGTCGGCGTTGAGCAGGGAATTGGTCAGGTACAGCCCCAGGCCGGGCCAGGCAAAAACGGTTTCCGTCAACACCGAGCCTTCGAGCAGGGTGCCAAAGCTTAAGGCAATCACGGTAATCAACGGAATGGCACAGTTGCCCAACGCATGCCCCCATATCACCTTCCACTCCTTGACGCCTTTAACCCGGGCCGTCAGAATATACTCCTGGCCAAGCTGTTCAATCATGAAGGAGCGGGTCATTCTCAACAGATATGCCATGGAATAATACCCGAGAAGGGATGCCGGCAGAATCAGATGATGCAATGCGCTCCTGAAAATGTCCCACTCCCCGGCAATAATACTGTCTACCGTCAAAAAACCGGTGACAGGCGGCACAATGCCCTCATAAAAGATCTCCACCCGGCCGGGGCCCGGGAGCAGGTCAAGCCAGACATAAAACACCATCAATCCCATGAGCCCGAGCCAGAAAATGGGCAGAGAATGACCAAACAGGCCGATGGCACGCATGACATGGTCCCAGAAGCTGCCCTGCTTTACCGCCGAAAATATGCCCATGGGAATGCCCAGCACAATGCCGATGACCGTGGCGGTGACGGCCAGTTCAAAGGTCGCGGGAAACACCCTTAAGATGTCGTCAATCACAGGGTTGGCCGTCAAAACGGATCTCCCCAGATTCCCTGTGAGCACATTCCCGATATAGATCAAAAACTGTTTCCACATCGGCAGATGCAGCCCCATGGCAATGCGGGCCTTTTCATATACCTGGGGGGAGGCTTTGTCTCCGACCACGGCCAGAACGGGATCAATGGGAACCACCCGGCCAATGAGAAAGGTAATCAGCAAAAGGCCTAAAAAGGTGATTGCCAACATCACCGGTATCCGGACCGCCTGCTTCAGGATTTTAACGCATCTTGTCCCGGTTAAAAGCTTGCGCCTATTATTTAGTGGTATACCGGTAAAAATTACTGTCAAAACTTGGGCCCAAAATGAAATGTTCAACATTGGCTCTTTCAGCCACAACTTCAATATTCTGAAACATAATAACAAAAGGAGAGGTCTGCTGGTGTTCCCGCTGGAGCTCCCGGTACATCCGGGCGCGTTTGGCCGTATCCCGTTCCAGGACAGCGGCATCGGCCTTCCGGGTCATCCGGGGGATATCCCAGGTATTTCTCCAGGCCAGAGGTTTAAATTTTGCGTCGTCACCGTTGTCCGGATTCCGGGCAAAGGTGTCTGCATTGGTGTGCGGGTCCATATAGTCAGGCCCCCAGTCCCCAATATAGATGTCATGATTCCGGGCGCGGTATTTGCTCAACGTCTGTTTACCGTCTCCGGGAATTATCTCAAGTTTTATGCCGGCTTTGGCAAATGTGGACTGGATGGAAAGGGCGATGGAGGTAACGGGTTCGGTATGCCTGGTGTCCATGGCAATGGCAAAGCCGTTTTCAAGGCCCGCCTTTTTCAACAGGGCTTTTGCTTTCTCAATATCAAGGGAAAAAGGCGTTTCTTCCAACGCGCCTAGAAAACCCTTTGGCAAAAAAGCCTGATGCACAGTGGCCCTGCCCCTGAGAATGGTCTGTTCAATACCTTTATAATCAATCAGGTACTTAAGTGCCTGGCGTACCTCAGGTATTCTGAGGTATTTGTTTTTCTGGTTCAGCCCCAGGTAATAGATCGCGCCTTTGGCCCTTGTCTGGATTTTTATATCCTTATTTTTCGCCAGACTTTTCAAATCATCCACAGTCAGGTTTCTTGCCACATCAATGTCGCCTTTTTCAAGCAACATGCGCTGGCCGGCAGACCCGACGATATGCCGGATGACAATCCGGTTCAATTTCGGGGCGCCCCCCCAGTAATGTTTATTGGCGTCCAGTATGATAAGTTCCGATGCCTTCCAGGTTCTCAGTGAATAGGGTCCGGAACCGGCATACCCGGTCCTAAGCCAGGCATGGCCAAGATCACCA
>JAKSBO010001062.1 GCA_022361095.1 Desulfobacterales bacterium
CAATATCCTTGTCATCATTGAAAGGAGAGTTCTTGCTGAATGGCCAGTACTGGAACGCAGGGCGACCATTCTCTGGGCTAGGCCCAATACGGTCTGCGTGGTGTTTATTCTCTGGCTTGAAGAATGCCAAGCTACCAAAGCTCGCCACACGCTTTGCCTTGCTGCCAATGATCCAGTTCACAAGGTCAACGTCGTGGCAGCACTTCTCAAGAAGGTGTGTGCCCGCGTTTTCTGTCTTGCGACGCCAGTCCTGATGGATGTAACCACCGTGATTGAACTCAAGGTTTTCATTGAATTCAAAGCTGACAATATCACCAATCTGACCTGATTCAATAAGCTCATGAATCTTGTTGTACATCGTTGCATAACGAAGAACCAGACCGAATGAGAAGATTTGGCCCTTGGTTTTGTCCTTCACAGCCTTCATCTTCAAGCAATCTTCGATGTTTGTTGCAAGTGGCTTCTCGCAGAAAACGTGCTTGCCGCATTCCATTGCCTTGATCGCCTGTTCCGCGTGGAAGCAGTTCCATGAACCGATCATAACCCACTCGATCTCGTCGCTTTCGCACAAAGCTTCATAGCTATCGAAAATGATTGCGTCATCAGCCTCACAGCGTTCCTTGCACTTCTTGATAGACTCTTCGCATGGATCGAAAATACCAGCAATCTTGACTTGCTCGCACTGCTTATCCAAACGCTCAACGATGTCCATCAGGCGCCCACCAGGGCCAATGAGCCCAACTTTTACTACTTTTTCGCTTGTAGCCATCGTAAATATTCCTGTAATCAAATTTTGAAAATCATGTAATAAAGGTATTTACCTAATTTTAAGATAAGATATAATATCGAAAAAGGTAAGTGAATAGCTGAAATGACTAAAAATTTAACAGATACGACGGATATCGCTGTTCCGCCGCCATCTCCAGACAAGTCCGTAATAGAAGACGGCGACTGGTTGCGGTTGGATCAATCTGTTTGCGCCATTTCAGACTGGCGTGAGATGTACATGCAGTACGTCTCAGGCGAAATTACCATGCCGGATAAAGTGCTGATGTTTAA
>JAKSBO010000718.1 GCA_022361095.1 Desulfobacterales bacterium
TTAAGAACAGACAAAGAGATCACGATGACAAGATCCCTGAAAAGAGACATGCCGGCCAGATAGGAAACCAACCCAAGGCTCGTGTATCCGATCCAGGCAAACCAGGTTGAGGCAGCAGGATACTGAAATGTGACCCGAAGGTAGATGTGGGCGATCAGCATGCCCAGGCATGTGAGCAACAGACCCCAGGCAACAAACCGATACCGTCTGAGTGACAGGGATGAGATCAGCCGGAATCCGGTGTAGATATAGACAGCAGCCAGAAAACTGCCGAACACCAGAAAAAAAGCCATCATTATCCCGGTACCTTTTTGGGACGGACCCCTTTTTGAAGACACCGGTTTTTTAGAACACAAGCGTGGCAATGGGGTGACACAGGCCGGCAGATGCCCTGGCCAAAAGCCACCAGAATAGCGTTCACCTCTTTCCAATGCGTTTTGGGCAGTTTTTGCCGCAGCGCCATTTCGGTTTCAAGAGGGGTTTTGGTATTCACATATCCCCAGATGTTCATAATCCTGTGGACATGGGTGTCTACACAGATGGCGTCCTTGTCAAAGGCCACTGCCCTGACCAGATTGGCAGTTTTGCGCCCCACACCCGGCAGCGTCACCAGATCTTCAATTTCATCGGGGATTTGTCCCTGGAAGGCGTCCAGTGCCTGGGGCAGTTTTGCTAGATATTGCGCTTTGGATTTATAAAACCCCACGGGAAAAATCAATTCCTGAATTCGAGAAATGGAAAGCGCCCGCAGGGCTTCAGTATCCGGGGCCTGCTCAAGCAGCCGCTGTGCGGCTGCCGCAGTCACCTCATCCTTGGTTCTTGCCGACAGGATAGTGGCCACAAGCACTTTATATGCAGACCGGCTCTGGACGGCAATCAGGTCCACCACCGGCACCTGGTAGCTCTCCACCTCCTGCTTTAGGGTCCCAATAAAAAATGCAATATCAATGGCCATGTCGTTACTTAAACAAAGTGGTGGTAAAATAGTAAATCAACGGCAGAAGTATGGCCGGCAGCATATTGCCCACGGCAATCTTTTTCTCCCGGAGCATATTCAAGCCAATGGCGGCAATGAGCAGCCCCCCTGCCCCGGACATCTGGCTGACCACAGAAGGAATCAGATAGGGTTTTATGAATCCTGCCGCAAGGGTTATGGCGCCCTGGTAAACCAGAACAGCCGCGGCCGAAAGCCCAACCCCGATGCCCAAAGATGCGGTCAGGATCATGGAGGTTACACCGTCTAAAAAGGATTTGGCAAACAAGGTATCATGGTTGCCGGTGAGCCCGCTTTCAAGGGAGCCCACAATGGCCATGGAGCCTACGCAAAA
>JAKSBO010000853.1 GCA_022361095.1 Desulfobacterales bacterium
CATGTCACAGGGGTATATTCAAAGTTTAGCTTGCCGGGCAATGATTGGAGTGCCCATTTGACATATACCGGGTTGTTTACGTGCTCGTTGAGATCCAGATCAAGGAAATGAACGGGAAAGATGCATTCATAATCAACACGGCTGATATCAGCTCTCGGTTTGATCCGGTTTGCAGGTGCTTGCTGGGGGCTCGTCATTAAAGACGGCGGCATATGCAGTGAGAGCCTCACCGGCCTGTTGTTTGCAGCCGTTAGCAGTATCCACATACTTGAGGCGGTCACCAGAGGGCAGGGTAAGTCCTTGGTTCGTTCTTGTTCGGCCATCAGCCTGAAATGCCTGATTTCGTATAGATTTTTCCAAGGCGTCCGCCACGTTTGAACAACCAGAGGCGTCATCCAGTCAATGGATTTGTGGATTTTTATCCGGTATTGGATCACCACCCATTTAAGGTTTTTTTGGGCCATGTCAAACCCGGAAATTCCCAGGGAGTGACACTGGGCTGAGGCAATATCCTGAAATATACTTAACAGCCAGTCCATTTTGATCTTTCCGCCGATGGTTAAAGCAGAATAGGGTAGATCTATTTTTTGTGAGAATATGCCGGGATTATTTTTCATTGTCTTTTATCCCTTCAATCAGGCGGCCGGGTGTTTTGATCAGGTCTCCAAGCAGGTTGAGCAATCCTTTTCCCACAGCAGACGGATGAAGGGCCACCACCGTGGGGTCTGACATTTTTCCGTAGGCTCTGACCGGAAAAGAGACAAGACGTCCATTGAGAATCGTATTTACAATGGGAATATATTTAATGATGGTGTCAATGGTTTTAAACGGCGCCACCAAAAGGGTGATATCCAGGGAATCGTTTAACGGATCTGCCCACCCTTCTGCGATGATGGCCATATTGTCTGCATCAATAACGGCCTTTTTTATATGCACCACACTCTCTTCTATCTGGGCATTGGCTGTGAATGTCTTAAATCCGAACCCCTCCTGCTGAATGTCGGTTTCCCCTAAAATATTGACAACGGATAATATCCTGGAAAGCAAGGTGGCTTTATATATACGGCCGGACTGAGCCTTAAACCTGAGATATCCGTTTTGTTTGGATTTTGCCTGGGCCAAAGAGTGCGCAACGCCGGAAAGTTCACCTTCAAGTATATAGGCGCCCTCGATAACACTTTGACTGCCCGTCAGGCAACCCAGAGATAGGGAGACCTCCTTTGCCTGGTCCGTATTTAAAAAAACGCGGGTTAAGGCCCCGGGCTTTTTCCCGGCGTGATTAACGGTTATCCGGCCTGAAAGGTCAAGATCACAAAGGCGTGCATGGGTAATGTTTATATCGGTGACCGATTGATTAACCGTTGCCTCGGCCTGAACCTTTTGATACGTTCGCTGGTCATAATTCAATGTGTCGACATTGAGAAAAATATGCTCCTGTTTGAATAATGGACGCGGCTGGGAGGTGGATGCCGGGGGACCCTTGGGGGATAACAAGGGGTCAAGGTTAAGTGTGCCTGCCGTTATGGTGATGTTGTTGGTTTCATCCGTTGAAATCGTCAGGCTATCTTCACCGGACACCTCTCGAAGTTTACGCTCAAGATACGAATCCGGATAAATCAGGCTTTCCAGGGTTGCTTTATCCAGTTGCCCGGCAAAATGGATCATGGGCATATCCGGACTTTTGTGAAAGGTAACAGTGGCATCCGTTCGCTTTCCATCCTCGATCTGTAATTGAGAAAGGTTTATGTGGGTTATGGCTGGGCCGTCTGCCTTAAAAAGTGCTTTTATACCTGATGTGCTGAGGAGCTCTCCTTGGAACAGACAGCCGTCCGGCTGTTTCACAAACTGTCCCCGGGTCAATGTCAAAGGCAGGATGATGCTTTGTCTGTATTCGGATGAAATGTTTTTTTCAAGCCAGGTCAGATCTTTAATGGTACAGGCAATGTCAGACACCTGAATTGTTGACGTGGCTAGGTTGAATTTACAGAATAGATCTGAAATGCCGTTGGTGTTGTTATGGAATACGACATCCCCTTTGTCCACCCGGCCCGTCATGTGTACTTGCCACAAATCCGGCGAAAACATGGGGCCATTGACTTCAAGGTCTTTGGTAACCATGACACCGGAAACGGTTTTCACCGGACCAAGCTTTTGGGAGACTCCGGGGAAAAGAGCAACCAGGGGCAGTACCTCTGCCAGTACAATATTTGCGGCCATTTTTTTTATATGCATGGGAACAGCATCCCGGGTGTCGATATCGGTGTTCAGTTTTGATATTTTGCTGTTTCCGGCAGAAGTTCCAGGAAGGTGTCCTGGATTTTTGAAATATCCGGCGGCATGCTGCTGATTTTTTTATCCTTCATTTCCGCGAAGATCACCGCGCTGAGCAGGGAGAGCAGGTCAAAATAATCATATACCGCGTCAATTTCGAGCTTTAACAGCGCATTTGAAAAAGCCGAA
>JAKSBO010000939.1 GCA_022361095.1 Desulfobacterales bacterium
GAGTGTTCAATACAATTATATTCGAAATGGATTTGGTGATAAGATAATTGTTGGTGCAAATCTATCCGAGTTTCTACAGTTGATAGAGGATGCAAAATTTGTCATAACAGATTCTTTTCATGGTACGGTTTTGTCAGTGAATTTTTGCAAACAGATGATAGTAATGAATAACAAAGGGAAATCAATGCGTTGTCATTCTTTTCTAAATAGCGTCCATTTCAGCAGAGGCCGAACCCAATTTACAAGCAATTATAACGATAAAAATAACGTGAGTTACTTAAAAGCTCATTCTAACTAGTTTCTATGGAAAAACAGTCTATTTTGTTCGGGAATTAACTACTGTTATTGTAATCCGAAGTCAAGGAGAAGGCACGCAAACTTAAGGGTGCCTCTAATAATTAAAATTTTATTGCAACGAAGAAATCATAGCCAAAAGGCAATTATTAGAGGTGGCCTTAAAGGACCATCGGCCCAAAAACTAATTTGGGTGAACAATGTCCTTGAATTAGTCCTTGTCCGTTTTCAAGACCGCGCCGGGGGAACCCCAATATTGCATAACTCATAAGGATTTTACTTTTTTTCACACCTCTCCCACAGTTATTTCACACGCCGTTTGTTATTCCCACAGATCATAGGCAATGTTAGTTACCGTTTTGAATGACGGAGTATTACTATGGGGTGGGATCCCATGAAGTCAGGTCCGACAGGCCTTTATACGCCCCGGATTCCGGATTTGAGGCCGGGATTGAACTTTTTTTCAACGGGAACTATTCCATAATTTTTCTTTGATCGGACAGGTTGAACTAACCCTCCCTCCAAATGCGGGAAATTCACTGCAGTTGATTGATCCAGGGTCACAGCGCAGTCACGGATTCAGGCGTTGTCCTATTTTCAGGACCAGGCCGGCTGGACAGTCCGTTTTTCCGGACTCCGGGCGGATCTGCCAATGCTTCAAAAACGGACTCATATCATAAATTATCTATATTTTCAGTATATTACAACCACCGGCATCATTTTTGTAATAACCACACCAGGCAGGCGGGAATGCTTCCGCCGGATCACTGCAGATAACTTGAATTGGTCCGGACCGGCAGGGAAAACTTAAGTTATACCGTACTTCCAGCCACCCGGGCCCCATGTTTTGGATGAAAAGGAGAAGAGGTTTGTCACTTAGCTTATCAGCATTTATTGCGTTTATTCCCATTGCCCTGGTGTTAATCTTTATGGTTGGATTAAGGTGGCCCGCCACCCGGGCCATGCCTTTGGCATGGCTGGTCTGCGCCGTGATCGGGGCAACCCTCTGGAAAATGCCGGCAGGCCTTGTGGCCGCCTCCACCCTGAGCGGGTTCGGCAGTGCCGTTAACGTACTTATCATCGTATTCGGCGCCATTCTGATCCTGTATACCCTGAGAGAGAGCGGCGGCATGGAGACCATCTCCTACGGGTTTACCACCATCTCTCCGGACCGCCGGGTCCAGACCATCATCATCGCCTTTTTGTTCGGTGCCTTTATTGAGGGGTCTGCAGGTTTCGGCACACCTGCGGCCATTGCCGCACCGTTGCTGCTGGGGCTAGGGTTTCCCGCCCTGGCTGCGGTATGCGTCTGTCTTATGCTCAACTCCATTCCCGTCACCTTCGGGGCCGTGGGAACGCCCATCTGGTTTGGGCTCAAAAACCTGAAACCTGTTGTAGAGCAGGCCATTGGCCAGGGTGCTTCCGTGGCCTCCTTTGACGCCTTCATGCACCAGGTGGGTGTCTATTCCGCCCTGATTCATGCCGTGGCCGCCATCCTGCTGCCCCTGTTTGTGGTCTGTTTTCTTACCCGGTTTTTCGGCAAAAACAAATCCTGGTCCGAAGGGCTGGGGGTCTGGAAGTTCGCCGTATTTGCAGGACTTTGCTATGCAGTCCCCTATCTGTTCACGGCCATTATTTTCGGTGTGGAATTTCCCTCTTTGCTCGGCGGTCTCATCGGATTGGGTTTGGTGATCGCCGGTGCCAAGAAAAAACTTTTTCTGCCCAAAGAGACCTGGGAGTTTGCCGACCGGGTCCGGTGGGAAAAGGAGTGGCTGGGGGATATTGAGCCGGGTTCAAACAACCTGACCCCCCAAATGAGCCAGTTGGCCGCCTGGACACCCTATATTCTCATTGCGCTGCTGCTGGTGCTCACACGGCTCTCTTTTCTGCCCTTTAAGGGCTGGGTAACAGCCTTTGTCATCTCATTTCCCAAAATTCTGGGCTGGGAAACCGTTAATTTCACCATGAAACCCTTTTATCTGCCCGGCGTGGTTCCCTTTATGCTGGTGGCGGTAATTACCATATTCATACACCGGATCCCCGGGCCCAAAGTGGCCCTGGCATGGAAGGATGCCGTTATTAAAATGAAAAACCCCACCATTGCCATGCTCTTTGCCGTGGCCATGGTGGAGATCCTTAAACAATCGGGGCACGGTACAGCCGGTTATGCCTCCATGCCCCTGACCATGGCTGAATTTGTGGCCGGGCTGTGCGGGACATTATGGCCCATGGCCGCCTCTTATGTTGGGGCGCTGGGGGCTTTTATCACCGGCTCATGCACGGTGTCCAACCTGCTGTTTGCCGATTTTCAATACGGCGTGGCCGCCACAACCGGCGACAGCCATATCATTATTGTGGCCCTGCAGGCTGTGGGTGCTGCCATGGGTAATATGATCTGCGTGCACAACGTGGTGGCGGCATCTGCCACCGTGGGCCTGGCAGGTCTGGAAGGCACCATTATCCGCCGCACCATGATCCCCTGCCTGCTATACGGACTTGTGGCCGGCGTCATGGGAATGTTTTTTATTTATATCCTGTTTCCAGGGACTTTCTAGGAGAAGACCTATGAGCTTATCGTCATCTTTAATTAAAGAACTTCAACACATCTGCGGCGAAAGCGGGGTAATGACCTCGGAGGTTGACCGCCAGAATTATTCATATGATGCCGCGGTGCTTGAACCCACCATACCTGCCGCCGTAATCCGCCCGGACAACAAAGCAGCCATCGGCAAGGTTATTTCATTGTGCAACGACAGCGGTACCCCGGTAACCGTCCGGGGGGCGGGGACAAACCTCTCCGGGGGCACCATCCCGGACAAAAACGGTATTGTGCTCCTCACCAACCGGATGAACCGGATCATTGAACTTAACGAAACCGACATGTACGTCCGGGTGGAACCTGGTGTGGTGACAGCCCATCTGGCGGCCCAGGTGGCGGCCAAGGGGCTGTTTTATCCCCCGGATCCCGGCAGCCAGGCCGTCTCCACCATTGGCGGTAATGTGGCTGAAAACGCCGGCGGCCTCAGAGGGTTTAAATACGGGGTGACCAAAGACTATGTCATGTCCGTGGAGTTTTTCGATGCCCTGGGCCGCAAGGTCACCTCCGGCTCCAAAACCGTGAAATGCGTCACCGGATACAACCTGGCCGGGCTGATGACGGCATCCGAAGGCACCCTGGGTGTATTCAGCGAAATTACCCTGAAGCTGATTCCGCCGCCGGCGGCTTCCAAAGCCATGATGGCGGTGTACGACAGTATTGAAGGTGCCACCCAGACCGTGGCAGCCATTATTGCGGACCGGATCGTCCCCTGCACCCTGGAACTTATGGACAATTTCACCATCAATGCCGTGGAGGATTTTTCCAATGTGGGTCTGCCCCGGGACGCCAAAGCCCTGCTGCTCATTGAAGTGGACGGACATCCGGCCCAGGTGGCCGAAGACAGTGAAAAAGTTGAGCAGATCTGCAAAAAGCTCGGCGCCCGGGCCATCCAGGTGGCGCAAAATGACGCAGAGAAAGATAAGGTTTGGGAGGCCAGACGGGCCGCCCTGTCCGCCCTTGCCAGACTTAAACCCACCCTGGTTCTAGAGGACGCCACCGTACCCAGGAGCAAGATTCCGGATATGGTCAGCGCCGTGGAGAGACTGGCTAAAAAATATGATATCCCCATCGGCACATTCGGCCATGCCGGCGACGGCAACCTGCACCCTACCCTGTTGACCGACCGGCGGGATGCGGACCACTGGGAACGGGTGGAACATTGTGTGGCCGACCTGTTTGACGCGGCGCTCTCTTTAGGAGGTACCTTGTCCGGGGAGCACGGCATCGGCATTGCCAAGGCCGGATTCATGAAAAACGAGGTGGGGCAGTCATCCATTGACTTCTCCCGGACCATGAAATCCGCCATTGATCCGAACAATATCCTCAACCCGGGAAAAATCATAGGACGATAAAATGTCAGAGCTAAATAAACTTGCAAAAAGTCTCAAAGAGATTGAA
>JAKSBO010000922.1 GCA_022361095.1 Desulfobacterales bacterium
CAGTACTCCTATAACTGGGCCCCCTTCGGCAACGGCAAAGGCCTGGGCAAGGGTTCCTATGCCGACGGCATCGCCAAGATCAAGGAATATCTGCCCCATGACCTGGATAAGGCGTGGCAGATCGCGGTTGAAAATTCGGTTCACCCGGACAATGCCGGTGGATATGCCGCTCTGCTGGATGTGGAGCAGATGGACGGCTCCCGTAAAAAATACCTTTTGGATTCAGGCTGGTCGTATAAGTGGATGGATGAATGCTTTAAACGGGAAGGCATCGACCAGATGCTGCGCAACCGGGAGATCGAGGCCCTGTTCATCTCCCATGAGCACTTCGACCACTACTGGGGCCTTCCGGTCACCCTGAAATATGACCCCACCATCACCATTTACATTCCCGAAGGGTTTTACCCCGAAGGCAAGCAGTATATCAAGGATGCCGGACATACCGGTAAACTGGTGGAGGTGAAAAACGGACTCTGCCGGCATATCCCGGGCATGGCCTCCTATGTATTCCCCATTCCCATCATCTGCCGGGTCTATGGGGAGCAATCCCTTTATTTCAACGTCAAGGACAAGGGCCTGGTCTCGGTAACCGGCTGCTGCCACCAGGGCATTATCCGATTTGCAGAAACTGCCTATAACGAACTGAAATACGAGAAAGACCAGTGCCACGGTATTTACGGGGGGCTTCACATCTCCCCCTTTGACGACTGGGATCCCAAGTACGATGACCTGGTGATCTCCCTTGAGCGGTACGGGTTTGAGCGTATCGGCTGCAACCATTGCACAGGGGTGCTCTGCGCCAAAAAGTTCATCAGCGCGGGGTATCCCGTGGTGGAGGGCACGGCCCGGTTCAGGTCCCAGGACAAAGCCTATCTGGGTAACTCAGATACCATTACCTTTGGATGAATAACCCGGCGTCCCGGAATATTTCCGGGACGCCGCCACCCCTTTTGAGGTCTGTATGAACCCATCATCTCCTGATCTGAGCCGTGTGCTTTCCACCCTGCTGCCCCCATCGGCGCTGGCAAACAAAGAGACACTGCCCTATGAACTGATCCGTGCGGTTCTGGTCCGGGCCAACTTTAATCCCGGAACCCGCCACAGATTGGGCTGGCGGGGTATCCAGGAGATTCCCCTGGCCGGAGAAATGCCCGGCGCTATGACCGTTAAGGCCGCCGGCCGGCCTGGGATATTTGGATTACGGCCCCGGCCCCAGGCCCCGGTTTTCAATAGAAAGGGATGGGCACAGTTTGCCCTGACCTATTTTCCCGACCCGGAAGAGTCACTGGTGGAGTCCTTTTCCATTGAGGCGGGCCTGGAAATCATGTCTGAAAACTTTATCGAACGGGTAAGACGCTTTCCCCTGGACCCGGTTCTCCCACGGCTCTTTTTCATTGCCGTTCTGCAGGCCCGGGCAGACCATAACGGCATCTACCTGTCCATGACGGCAGACCGGCAAATTCTCAGCCGTTCTCCACAGGGTATCTCCGTCATGACCCCGGAGGGTCCGGTCCAGGCCGTACCGCCGGGCGGGGTAAACCAGAACCTGGCCGCCCTGGATCTGGCCCTCTCCTTTTTTAGTCCTTTGGCTGCCTCACTCACCTATACCCTGGCCATGCCCCCCTGCATTTTTGAAGAGGATATCCCCATACAGGCCCCTGACCAGGGCACAGCCACCCGGCTCACCCTGGGCTACCTCAACCCCACCGCCACGGAACGCCCCTCCCACCCCCCGGGCTATGTAAACAAACTGCGATGGACTCGGGGAGAACCGGTTCCCGCCCCCTACCGGGAGGCTCCCTGGTGGAGTGGGCTGCCCAGCGCCCTGCCTGCAAAACCCTGCCCCGTCCCAGGGGAAGACCAGCCGGGAAATACCGTCCAAAAACCGGGATTTATCCTTCTTACCGGATTTCTGGGTTCGGGCAAAACCAGCTTTCTCAACCGCTTTATCCAGGCCCAGACGCAGGCCCACCGGTTCGTGGCCGTGGTCCAGAACGAAATCGGCGAAAAGGGCCTGGACGCAGACCTTTTGGACCAGACCTATGCAGTTACCCGAATGGATGAAGGGTGTGTCTGCTGCTCCCTGGCCGGCAATCTCCGGGCTGCCCTGAACAGTATCCTCTCCCGGTTTGATCCGGATATCATTGTTCTGGAAACCACCGGGCTGGCCAATCCGGCCAATATGCTCCGGGAAATTGAAGAACTGGGGGACATCCTCGACTTCCGGTCCCTGACCACCCTGGTGGACGGCATTGGGGGCAAGGACAGCCTGGACCGGTTTGAGGTGGCAAGGGACCAGGTGCGGCTGGCGGACCAGATCCTTGTGAACAAGTGCGATCTTGCCGGGCCTGAGGAGATCACCCGACTGGAGAAGCGCATCCGCCGGTTCAACCCCTGGGCGAAACTTCACCGGGTCAGCCACGGCGATATCCACCCCGGACTGCTCTACGGGGTTAACGTCATGAACCCGCCGGCACGCCCCCTGTTCCAGGCGGTCTCTGCCGGAGCCACCCACAGTGATGACGAACTTGAAACACGGCTTTTCACCCCGGACCGCCCCCTGGACCCGGACCAGTTGATCCGGTCTGTCCATGCCGGCGGAGACGAAATCCTCCGGGCAAAGGGGATAGTGGAACTTCACAACACCCCGGGGCCGATGGTGTTTCAATATGCACCGGGTACATCCGGTTTCACACCGTTGCAGGGGCCGGACCCCGGTGACCGGTTTCTTGTGGTCATCGGCCGGAACCTTGATCAGCGATTTAACTGGAGCGCCGCCCATCAATCCTGACTGGTCAATGGCCCGGGATTTCCTTGACGCTAATTAGGTAATCCCGCATGGAAGCTTTGATTTCCTTGGGCTTCGATTGCAAGTGAGACGCAGCCGCCGAAGCGGGAAGTGGTGCCCGCATACTGAGCCATCTAAACGCTCGGAAGAACGCGCCAAGGCTACAGTGAAAAGACTAACTCACCGCTTTTCGGAAAAGCTTTTCTGGATTGCTGCCGGGAGGTGCCGGCATTTATTTCGAAATTTTATGCATATGAGGCGCCGGAACATTATGCGGTGAGGCCGTCAGTCAGCAAAGGCAAAAAACGCTTACCGCTTGGGCGATTCGATGTGCCATCGGCATTGCATGGGGTTCTCCCAGAGCCAGTTCTCGCAACGGTTCGGCTATCACCATGGACAACATCAGATTACTGCCCTCTAAAGAATCGCATTCAGAGATCAATTGTCTATCGGTTTGCCGATGAAGCCAATCTGCCAAAATCTGCCGCCCCCGCATTATGCCGTTCTCCCTATAGAAAATTCCGGGACAGCTTTCCGGGTGGTGCCGTAACCCAAACCAGGTGCCGGTGTCAGAAGTTATACCGGATGATACTCTGGGTGGTGGCGCTGTTCACAAAGTCGATGTAGACAATATTCGGCTTTGCCGCACCCAATACCACGATTTGGTTGTAAAGCACACCGGGCAGTTTTGCATTTGCCTGGTCGGCAAGGGTTTTGATGGTGGAGTCTATCACAGGGGTGGAGGTCAGGGTCCAGGACAGGAGAAACATGTGGCCTGCACCGAGACCAGCACAATGGCGCCACTTTTCCAACTGGTCTTTTTCCATTTTGTCGTAGGATGCGGTTTCCGAGTATGCATCGCATACCGTCAGGTTGGCGCTGGGTTGCGTGGTGCACTTTTTGTCATTGTAACCGTCTTTGTAGCGGAACCGCCCGGTGGTCGGATCAATGTAATCGTCATAGTCAAAGGCAATAATCATCTTTCCTCTGACATCTCCCAGGGTAACCCCGGAAAGATTGACCCCGGCCTCGGGGTTCCGGTACATGGCCGTATTGTAATCCTGTTTCAGCAAGGCATTGATCCGCTCTTTTATATTGGCGGCATCACCCCGGTTGCTGCGGATATGGGAAATTTTAAGGATGGCGGTCTCGGACGGGTGGGCAGCCAGAAAGTCAACGGTCTGGTCAAGGACGGTCCGGAGGTCCTGGCCATTGCACCCCATATCATTCGTGCGGTGGTAGGTGACCAGTTTGCCGTGATCGTAATCCACCCGGATGTCAAAGTATCTTGACCCATGGGCCAATTGGCCCCCCACAGAGATTCCCTGGGTGACGACATAGCCCTTGCCCATGCCGGAGAGAAAATCGCAGTGGTGGGTTTCGGAGAGGCCGGCATCGTGGCTGCCGGGCATGACGATCTCATCAAGCCGTGTGCTATCCGGTTTTCTGCCCATCCAGGCCAGGGTGTCGACAAGAGTGACCGGGGTGACGGCCACGGTGCTTGCATCATTACCGCCCCGGAGAAATACAAATGAAACCGGGTTGCCTTTTGTATCGATCCCGTTGCATGATACGCGGTTTCCTGAAATGTTGGCGCAGTTCTGCCCGCCGAACCACCAGTTGTTGCTTGTCCCGGAATGTCCCTGGGCAATCCCGATATTTGAAAAGGTATAGGTGTCTTTTCCTCCGCCCAGGATACCTCCGGTCAGTTCAAGCGTTAAGGTGCCGAGAAAGGCAAAGTTGAGCTTCCCGGCAGTATGGTTGAATGTGGTCTGTGCCGCCGGTACCTTGTTGTTGAACCAGGCGGCGGTCTCTTCTGAGCCTTTTCTGCCCACACGGAATGTCATGCGGCCGTCACCGTTCATGCGGGGTGTCAGCCCGTTGTGGATTTTGTGGTCCGGGTCCTGGCCTTTGGTCACTGAAAAATCGTTTACGACATAGCTGCCGCTTTTAAGGGTGTACCCGCTTGCCGAGACGGAAAAGGTTACATCGTTGTTATGGTATGTCATGGCCTGGGTGGGCATGGCCATGTAAAAAAGGTAAAAGAGGGTGAAACCGATGATTGCAGAGGGGGTGATATCTGTCCTGGTTGCGTTTAAGCCGGTGGATTTTGACATGAGTTCCTCCTGTTGATGAAGTTGCGGGATATAATTATGGATTGTCTGTTTTACGAAAATGAAACAAAAACAAATGCATTGTCTGTGGCTCGTATGAGAACTGTTGAAAATATCGTTATCATCCTGAACGGATGTTCAGTCTTTTTATCATCTATACAGAGTTTTGAATGCTGGAAATGTTTGAATATGCGTTTAAAAATATACGGTGAAAAAGAAAATGTCAATACCGTTGCCGTTTAATTGGCTGGGTCATAAAGACACGCCGGGTCAATGTGGCCCACTTGGCCTGACAATGTGGTGCCCGCATACTGAGCCATCTAAACGCTCGGAAGAGCGCATCAAGGCTACGGTGAAAAGACTAACTCACCGCTTTTCGGAAAAGCTTTTCTGGATTACTGCCGGGAGGTGCCGGCATTGATTTCGAAATTTTATGCATATGAGGCGCCGGAAGATTATACGGTGAGGCCGTCAGTCAGCAAAGGCAAAAAAACGCTTACCGCTTTGGCGATTCGATGTGCCATCGGCATTGCATGGGGTTCTCCCAGAGCCAGTTCTCGCAACGGTTCGGCTATCACCATGGACAAGATCAGATTACTGATCTCTAAAGTATCGCATTTAGAGATCAATTGTTTATCGGCTTGCCGCTGGAGCCAATCTGCCAAAATCTGCCGCCCCCGCATTACGCCGTTCTCCCTATAAATCTCGTTCAATTGGATTCTGCCTGGAAACTCAGACTGCAGCAGTTTGAACATCGCTACGGCTTTATGGCTGAGCACTTGGGCCGCAATTTCTGCCAACCCCTGTTCCAGAAGTTCTGCCATCTGCTCCTGATTGCCGGCATCTTTGATAAATGCGGATTTGAAAGCCGCACTCCAGCTTCCCAACGCCAGTTCAATCAGGCCATCGCGGTTATCCACAAAGCGGTAGATCGTTTTTTTAGCAACTTTAGCTTCCTTGGCGATGCGGTCCATCGTTACTTTGCCATAGCCTTCCGCCAAAAGCAGTTCCAGTGTCGCAATGATGATTTTTTCCTTAAGTTCATCCGGAGATGTGAGTGGCCGCCCCCGGGAACGGACTTTGGAGTCGGTTATTTTTTTCATAAAACCCCTTTAAATATTATTGACAACTTCTTCATTAGTGACAATATTAAACAATTAGGAAACGTTTATCGTTTTTTAATTGTTTGATACTTATTTTTCAGGAGTTCTATCATGAAACATGGCTATAATCAAAATCATTCATGGGGTGTGGAAGAAATAATCCAACTCTTGTCTCCATCTCCACTAAAAATTGAAATGGGCGTCGCAGAAGGACCCGGATCTCTTACCACCGTAGCAGTAAGGAACGATTTACACGGATGTAGCGGCAAAATGCTGGACTGGTGGTTCAAGTTTTTCGAAACCACCGAGCATATCAAATGGTGGCATCCTTTGGATCATGTTGCGCATTATGGTTGGGACGAGAATTGGCATAAAGGGAAAAGTTATATCGGGGCGACCGTTAAAGCAAAGGAAAAACTGGCAGAGCTTCCGGCTGTGGCTGCCAAGCTCAAATTTCACTCACCGGAAATATTTTTTACCCCTGCCGATTTGGAAGAGGCCTATAGCAACAACTGGCTTTCTGCCGCCATTTGTTCATCTATCGGTTTTGGCGATGACATCGCACTGGATGCGGACGGTGATCCGCTGGACGGAGAAATGATGCACCTTGCCAGAGATACTGATTTCGGATGTGTCCTGCGCAGCCGTTTCCTGCTGGGAAAACAACATCCGGTACCATTGGAAATTGCCCTGAATTTAATGCGTCATTGCTATAATGAATTCACCTATCTGTCACACTTTCTGCCGTCTCTATATCATGCGGAGAATCCAGGAGAACAGACACCGCGGCCCTGGTAGGCTGTTGAAGAGGCGTAAATTATTTTATTTGCCGACAAATGCTCCGGGGTCCAGCTCGGCAGCGCTATTAATGAAAATTAAGCTGGTCCATGTCTGTCATTGTGCGGCGGGCCTGGGTGTTTGAATAGTTAGTCAAACAAGTTAAGCGCTTACATATCATATTTTTATCTTTATCTGATCCCCGTTGTTTTATAAAAAAGTCTGTGTAAGTTACTAAGATCTTTCAAACTTTGTTGTGGGCTGAGCCTGGCCGCTGATATGTCAGGTCAGCCCGTGGCTGTTATAGGACAAAACGGATGATACCTGCCCAGCCGGGGCGCTGATGCTTGAGCGGCGGTTGAGGGCTGAAACGCCCTTTGAAAGAAAAAATCGAAATCGGGCCTGAGGCTCACCGATTTTTTAAAAATGAATTCTTATACCGCCGTTCGCGCTCCTGCTTGATCCATGTTTCCAAAACTTATAATTGCCCTGTCCGAAGATTGAAAAAAACGTATTCACATTCAATGTCAGACCAAAACCTAAATTTCCACGATCATTATCGCTTTGCGGGATTGTGCTATTCCAGCTTACAGAAGGCGCCGATACAAACCGAGTCGTAGTATTGGAAGAGCCATCAAGATATTCGTGCTCCCAATCAGCCCAGACTTCTGCAAACAAGGACGTACCGGTTTCAAGATACAAAAGCTTTCCGGCCCGGATACCTATATTTTTGAGTAATGATTCGAATTTACGTTCACTGACGGAGAGATTGCCCGAACCGGCACCGGTTTCAGAGTAAGCAGGGTCCTTAAGGTGCGTGTATTGAAGCTTTAAATAGGGTGTGACGTGTATGCCGTTTTTATCGATATCATAACCCAATTCTGAAAATAAATTTATATCATCACCATCACGTTCGGATTTTGCAGTTTCTGAAAGACCTGAAAAACTGATATTTCGGGTAGTTTCAATATCGTGTATGCCGTAAGTTATAGCACCATCTATATATAGAGCACCTTTTTCAAATTCTATATAGGGCCCAAACCTGATTGCCTTATCCACACCCCGGGCCGGAATACTTCTCATATCAGTCGAAGTTTCACTTCCCCCTATCAAAAAGCCCAATCGCAGCCCGTCAATGAAAAGATAATCTACGCCGGCGCAAAATCCTTTAGTCTCATAATCATATCCGATTATATTATCATGGGTACTTTCATAACCTGAATCCCCAAAAATCCTGGCAAAGATACGTGTCTTGTTTGGGGGCTGTTCGCGAAAATAATTTGCCGGCGCACCCAAAGAAGCAAGCAGTAATGGTTTCATTCTCATTATATCAGCTTTAGATAACGAACCAACGCTTCGGAAAGAAGACATCTGCTGGGAAAAAGTGTTTGTATATTGATTAATCGCATGGGCCAGGGCACCTGAGATGCCTGTCGAGTTCGGTGCACTATCAAGCTGCTTCATGGCATTCGCAACTTCACTTCTGCTGGATAAGGAGACTAAAGCATCGGAAATCTCACCCAAAACTGTCGGGTCGTTTTGAAAAACTTGATCCAAG
>JAKSBO010000507.1 GCA_022361095.1 Desulfobacterales bacterium
CGGGTGCATTGCGGATGCAACCGACCGGGGACAGATACAGGAGCTCATTACGCTCGGTGAGCTCGCCCAGCGTGCACTCGCTAAAGGTGTCCAGGTTATGATTGAAGGCCCCGGGCATGTGCCGCTGCATGAAGTGGAAATGAATATGAAACTTCAGAAAAAACTTTGCCACAATGCCCCGTTTTATGTGCTTGGTCCACTGGTCACCGACATTGCTCCCGGCTATGACCATATCACGTCAGCCATTGGTGGTGCATTGGCTGCCATGCATGGTGCCGACTTTTTATGCTACGTTACCCCGGCTGAACATTTGCGGCTGCCCACCGCAGATGATGTTAAAGAAGGGATTATGGCCTCCCGGATCGCCGCCCATGCCGGAGATCTGGCCAAAGGCCTTAAAGGGGCTGAGATGATCGATCACAAAATGAGTAAAGCCCGGGGGGAACTGGACTGGGAAGGGCAGTTCGACTGTGCCATAGATCCGGAAAAGGCAAAGGCGTACCGCAAGTCATCCGAGCCCGATGAAAAAGAGGTTTGCACCATGTGCGGTGATTTTTGTGCAGTTAAGCGCACAGCGAATCTGCTTAAACAGCAGGTTTCATCCTGAGGGATTGACGCAATAGCTTTCTGTTCATAGGGCTGTTTACGCTATGTGCATTGAACAATAAAATCCACTATATGGTGTACCCTTCACCGTATAGTGGATTTTCAAATTTAAACGACCCTTCATGACATTGAATTGACATTTAGGGGGATTCGTTTTAGAAGAAATAGCATTTGTAGTAACAAATAATCTGGAGAAAGTTAAAGTGAACATTCGTCATTATCTGCCATCCGCCTTTATAATTTGTTTGATCTTAACCGCCTCTGTTTTTGTTACAGGGTGCGGACTTTTTCAGGGCGCATCTGACCCGGAACAGGTTCAACCCCCTCAGCAAGCCGTTGAAAAGAACCCATTGGCCGTTTACCATGATTTTGAAGATGTGCTGGTTCCCGAGGAGTTAACAATTATAAGAAAAAAGTCGGTTGTGGTCTCAACTCCCGGTTTCAGATCCGGAATCCTTACCCTTAAGGGGCGGGTGGAGCCTGATTCCCTATATAACTTTTTTTCCATCAATATGGAAAAGGACAACTGGGAGGTTATTTCCAGGATTAAAGCCCCTGAAACCACCATTATGGTATTTGAAAAGGCAACACGATGTGCTGTGATTACAATCCGTGAAGCACAGATTTATACCTATGTTGAGATTGGTGTCGCCCCGACGCTGGGCGGTACATCCGGGCACGGCGTTTCTGAAACCCCCATAAACGATGGAATCTATTGATGGTATTGAACGGTAAGCATATTTTCTTAGGTGTGACCGGTGGAATTGCCGCGTATAAATGCGTCGAATTGCTTCGGTTCTTCAAAAAGGCCGGGGCCGATGTGGTCGTGGCCATGACCCGGTCTGCAGCCCGGTTCATGGGGCCCACCACCTTTGAAGTCCTCTCGGAAAATCCGGTGCTGCTGGATTTGTGGGAAGGTCCCGGCTCCGGGGTTTCGCACATTGAAGTGGCGTCCAAGTCGGATCTTGCCGTCATCGCACCTGCCACAGCCAATTGCATCGGCAAGCTGGCCCACGGTATTGCAGACGATGCCTTGACCACCACAATGCTGGCCATGACCTGTCCGGTTTTGATCTGTCCGTCCATGAATACGGACATGTACCAGAATATAAGGGTGCAAAAAAACCTGGACCTGCTGGAAGAGACAGGTATTCATATCCTGGACCCGGACTCAGGTGCCCTTGCCTGTAAAACCACAGGCGCTGGACGTCTGCCTGATCCCTGGTTTATTTTTGACCGGGCCTGTGCGCTCTTTTACAAGAATGACCTTAAAGGAAAAACCGTTTTGGTTTCTGCCGGTCCCACGGTTGAATCCATTGACCCGGTAAGGTTTATAAGCAATCACTCTTCGGGTAAAATGGGGTATGCCATTGCCGGGGCTGCGGAAAAAAGGGGGGCAAATGTTGTCCTGGTGTCCGGTCCTGTCAGTCTTGACCCGCCTGTCGGTGTGACCTGTGTCTCTGTGGGATCCTGCGACCAGATGTATGATGCCATGTTTGATCACCTGGACCAGGCCGATATCATAGTTAAAGTGGCGGCTGTGGGAGATTTTAAACCTGTTACCGTTCAGGGCCATAAAATTAAAAAAACCGGGGATCAAAGTCATATGACCCTTGACCTGACCCAGAACAAGGATATTTTAAAAGCCATTGGGCTCAAGAAGAGAAAAGATCAATATCTGGTCGGCTTTGCTGCGGAGACCCGTGACCTTGAAACCTATGCATTGGGTAAGATGGAGAAAAAACAGCTTGATATGATTGCCGCCAATATTGTGGGCAAAAGCGGGTCCGGTTTCAAAGCGGATACCAATAAAGTCAAACTGTTCACCCGGGACGGCCAGGTCGCGGATTTGCCCTTGATGACCAAGGAGAAAGTGGCCCACGCCATTCTGGATGCCGTTGGCCAGGCGATTTCTTAACATCATGGATCATTTTAATGGAAAAGCTGTCCAAACTTCAGGTTGCGGCCAGGGGCTCGTCCAGACCCTCAATGCATTAAGTCAGTTTCTTAAATTTCAAAAGCGCCTGGGTAATAACGCCATGATCCTGGGGCAGGAGGCTTTCCGTATCATTGACACATGGGGAACGCCTTCGTGGCCGCCGCCGTCCTTTGCGGCCCAGGGGCCCGAAGATGCCTCTGTCGTCCTGGTGGACAGTGAGGGAAGCTTTTTTGAAGGAGAGCCGGGCACGCTTTTAGTAAAGATGCTTGCAGCCATGCATCTTGCGCCTTCAGGTGTGTATATCTGTAATACTGCTGACAATACGGTGTTAACACGTCATCTATCGGCTCACAAACCGAACGTTGTTGTGGCATTTGGCGAAAAAGCCTGTCAGATGGTGAAAGGAACACATGAGCCCCTGGCAAAGGTACGGGGGCATTTTTTTCAATGCCACGGGGTGCCGGTCATGGCCACCCATCATCCTGTATCGCTTGTGAAAAACCCGGCGCTGAAACGCCAGGCCTGGGATGATCTTAAACAGGTTATGGCCTGTACAGGATTGGACAGCCATGATTCTTGATGACTATCTGATGACCCTGGAAGCTGAAAAAGGGTATTCCGCACATACGCTTCGGGCATATTTTACGGATATAAAAAGCTTTATCCTTTTTTATCTGGATACCTGCAACTGCGAAGATGAAAACTGGCAACAGGCCTTTGCAAAAAGGGTTCAACAGGTGGACAAGATGATCGTTCGCAGATATCTTGCCGCCCAGACCGCCTTGAAAAAAAGTAAAAAAAC